>JAKBAG010000026.1 GCA_021809235.1 Acidobacteriota bacterium | reverse complement strand
GCAGTAGCCGCCGCAATGCCCGATACGGCTCCAGATCTTCGGCCTGCAACTGCTCCCAGCTTCGTGCAATTTCCGGCATCTGAAGATGGGAATCCAGCGTTCCGCCGCCCAGACCTGGAAAGTGCTTGCCACATCCGGTCACGCGCATGCTTTGCAACCCGCTCAGGAAGGCACGCGCATATGCAGTTACACCAACGGCATCGGGCGCTGCTGCGCGAGTTCCCAGAATCGCAGCCGACTCTGCAGCGCCAAGATCCAGCACGGGCGCCAGCGTGGTGTTCATTCCGAACAGGCGCACGGCGCGGGCCGTGAGCCTTCCCTGTTCGCGTGCCAGTGTTGCATTGCGATGGCTGGCCACGGCCTGTGCCGATGGCATGGGAGCCAGTGCATCGCGCAATCTGTCCACAGTGCCACCTTCCAGATCTACGCAGCGCAGGGCATGAGCAGCGCACTCGCCGCTGGCAGACTGCAGCAGCGCCCGCGTCTGCTGCGCGTCTGCAATGTTGCGTCGAAACAGGATCAGACCACTGGGGCGAACTACACGCAGCCAGGCACGCTCAGTGGCGCTCAGCGTAGTGGATTCCAGACCCACCACCAGCAGGCTGCCTACCGCTTCGCGAAGGCTTAGAGATGTCATGCCTTGCCGCCTTCCACGCCGCTTGCCTCCTGCAACTCCTGCTTGAGTTCCTCGAGCAGGTTCAGGGCCTGAAGCGGCGTCAGGGAATTGATTTCGGTCGCACGCAGTCGATCCACAATTCGCTGCGAAAGCGGCGTGAACATGGTCATCTGCATGGGCAAATCCTCCTGCTGAACGCTGCGTCGCTCCTGCTTTTCGTGCTGTCGCAGCACCTGCCGGGCTCGCTCCAGCACGCTGCGCGGCAGGCCGGCCAGCCGCGCCACTTCAATGCCATAGCTTTTCGATGCTGCCCCCGGTTCAATGGCATGCAGAAAGGTAATGCGCCCAGCAGTCTCTTTCACGGCCACACGCAGATTTTGTGCCCTGGGAAGGGTTTCAGCCAGCAGCGTAAGCTCGTGGTAGTGGGTTGCGAAGAGAGTACGCGCGCTGATCTCCGAATGCAGATACTCTACCGCTGCCCAGGCCAGCGAAAGTCCGTCAAAGGTGGCTGTTCCACGGCCCATCTCGTCCATCAGGATCAGGGCGCGCCGCGAAGCCGTATTCAGGATGGTTGCCGTCTCCGTCATCTCCACCATGAATGTGGATCGACCGCGAGCCACATTGTCGCTGGCTCCGATGCGCGTAAAGATCCGGTCCACAATCCCGTATCGCATGGATTCAGCCGGGACGAAGCTGCCCATCTGAGCCATCAGAACCAGCATTGCGGCCTGTCGCAGATAGGTGCTTTTGCCGCCCATATTCGGCCCGGTCAGCAGCAGCAGCGCCGGACCATCCGCATGCAGATACAGGTCATTGGGAATAAACCGCTCCACGCCGCTGGTGCGCATAGCCTGCTCGATCACCGGATGTCGGCTGGCCCGCGCCTCCAGCACCACTTCATCCAGCAACTCCGGCCGTGCGTAGCCGCGCTCGCTGGCATTCTGGGCAAAGCAGGTGATCAGGTCCGTTTCCGCCACTGCCGCTGCCGTGGCGCGTATTCTTCCGGAAGCCTGCAATAGCTGCTTTCGCAACGCAGTGAACAGCATCTTTTCCAACTCGACCGACCGCTCCTGCGCACTCAGCACATCGCGCTCATATGCCTTCAGCTCCGGCGTAGTGAAGCGTTCGGCATTTACGAGTGTCTGCTTGCGTTCATAGTCGGCAGGTGCCAGCGCCAGATTGCTTTTGCTAATCTCGATGTAGTAGCCAAAGACCGAGTTGTAACGCACCTTCAGCGAACCGATACCGGTGCGCGCTCGCTCGCGCTCTTCAATGGCGGCAATCGCCTGCCGTGCATCCCGACTCAGGCCGCGCAGCCGGTCCAGCTCTTCATGCACCCCTTCGGCAATGGCTCCCCCATCGGTCATCGTCAGCGGCGGGTCGGCGACCAGCGTGCGCTCAATGGCCGCCACCAGATCTTCCAGCGGGTCCAGTCGTTCGGCAAGTCTTTGCCACAGCGCAGAATTCCAACCCCGCATCTGTTGCCGCAACTCCGGCAGATGCCGGGCGCTGGCCGCGATGGCTACCACATCCCGTGGACCGGCACTCTCCAGCGCCACCCGGGAAAGCAACCTCTCCAGATCCAGAATGCCGCGCATGGTTGCCCGCATGCTTTCCCGCCGAATCAGATCCTGCGTCGCTTGCTCCACGGCTACATAGCGGGCTTCGATGGTTGCCGCCTCCGAGAGGGGACGCAGAATGGTGGCACGCAACATCCGCTTGCCCATGGCTGTCATGCACTGGTCCAGAGTGCGCAAGAGGGTGGTTTTTTGGTCCTGGCCGGCCACCAGCGGCTCCACGAGTTCCAGATTGCGTACTGTGACCTGATCCATTTGCAGCCCACTGGAGCGCTCTACAAATCGCAAAGCATGCAGCGGCACTGACTCCAGCTTCTGCGTTTCCTGTACATAGTGCACAATGGCTCCGGCAGCACTGGTGGCTGCCGGGTGGTCCGCCAATCCGAATCCCTCCACGGACTGCACGCCAAGCTGCCGTTCCAGCAGAGTACGCGCCTGCTGCGGCTCCCAGACCCACGGCTCCAGTCGTGTGCGCGCCAGGCCTGGATCCAGCGCGAGATCTACTTCCGAGGACAGCTCAGCAGCCTGTCCAGCCTCCAGAAGCACTTCGCTGGGCTGCGACTTCTGCAGTTCATCGAGGATGGCTGACCTGGCTGCGGCTCCGCTCTGCTCCATGGCTAGAAACTCGCCGGTCGATAGATCGAGCAGCGCCAGAGCCGCTTCCGTGGCGGTTATTTTCAGTGCTGCCAGGTAGTTGTTGCGACCCTGTTCCAGAGAGGCATCCAGTGTTGTGCCCGGTGTCAGGACACGCGTTACCTCGCGGCGAACGATCTTTTTGGTCAGCTTGGGGTCTTCCATCTGCTCACAGATGGCCACCTTGAACCCCTTGCGAAGCAGGCGGGGCAGGTAGGTTTCCGCGGCATGGTAGGGCACTCCGCACATGGGCACCGAGCGCTCGCGATCGCGCGCAGTCAGCGTGATCTCCAGTTCCCGACTGGCTGTGATCGCGTCCTCATAGAACAGCTCATAGAAGTCGCCCATGCGGAAAAAAAGCAGCGCATCGGGATGCTGCCGTTTGGCCGCCATGTACTGTTGCATCGCTGGTGTCAGGTTTCCGATATCGAGCTTCGGACTGCCCGGCGATGCTGCCTCAGATGGTCCCTGGTTGGTCACGCTTGCAGTCCAGATTAAACTGCTGCCATCCTTCCGCGATAGACTTCCGCCACACATGGGCCGACCAAACGGTTGGCCAGACTGTGAAACCACTGTGACCGGCATCACAGTATACTGAGACAGGGTCTTTTTACTCTCAAACAGACATGTATCTCGTTTGGCTCAGAGTGGCGGCGGTGCTGTATGCGATAGCGAGCCTCGCGGCTCTGCCCGCAGTCCTGTACTCATTTCCGCAACTGCGCCGCATCTGGCAGCCAGCAGCTGCCCTGGCCATCCTCTTTCATTTTGTCTCCGCTGTGGAAATGTTGGGACTGGCGCACCGGTGGCTTCCGGTCGGTTATGGCGAGATTGAATCCCTGCTGGCGTTGTTCATCGCCATCATATTTCTCATCATTCGTTTGATTTACGGGACATTCTCCTTCAGTGTTTTTGCCCTGCCAGCCGCGTTTTTGCTGGTTTTTGTTCCAGCCCTGGGAGAAAACCGGTATACCTTCCCTTCGCCTGGAGTCCGCATCGGATGGCTGGTGGTTCATATTGGATTTCTGCTCGCAGCCTATGCCTGTCTTGCCTTCAGCATGGTGGCCAGCTTCCTCTATCTGCTGCAGGAGCGACACATCAAGCGCCATTTCACGGCGCGCAGCAAATCCTCTGCCGCACCCTCGGCTAGCTTTATTCAGGACTGGCTGCCACCGCTCGATACCCTGGAGCGGATTGCCCATGCCACGCTGCTTTTCGGCTTTCCCTGCATGACTCTGGGACTTTTTGTTGGGTCGCTGCTGGCCCAGGAAAGTGTGGGTCCGGCATATTTTTTTGATCCCAAAGTGCTACTTTCCTTTGCCATGTGGATGCTCTATGTCGCACTGCTTTTCATCCGCCGCAGCAATGGCTGGCGCGGACGCAAGGCGGCATTTCTCTCCAGCGGTGTCTTTCTGGTCATGATGCTCGTCTGGGCAGCCAATCAGTTCAGCCAGGTTCACAGGTTCCCCGTGCCATGAATCTCATCCTGCTTGGCATCAACCACAAAACGGCACCCATTGAGCTGCGCGAGCGCGTTGCCATCCCACGTGACCATCTGGCGGAGGTTACCCGGCAGCTGGCCACCACCTCCGGCGTGCATGAGGCCATGATCCTGTCCACCTGCAATCGCGTGGAGATTCTGGCGTCCACAGACTCGCCCGATGTTTCCATCGACGGCTTTCTTGCTAGCCACTTTGCCATCGATCCCGCCGAACTGGCACCACATCTCTACCAGTTCCACGATCTGGCCGCCGTGCGTCATCTCTTTCGCGTAGCCGCCAGCCTGGACTCAATGGTCATTGGGGAATCCCAGATCCTGGGCCAGGTGAAGGATGCGTACACGGTAGGCCGCGAGGCCGGAACCATCTCAGCAGAGCTGGATCCATTGCTGCAGTCTGCCTTTGCCGCAGCCAAAAAAGTTCGCTCTGAAACCGAGATTGGCAGCACAACCGTATCCATTGCCTCGGTTGCCGTCGATCTGGCGCGAAAGATCTTCGGATCGCTGCAGGGCAAAACCATCTTTCTGGTGGGTGCTGGCAAGATGAGTGAACTCGCAGCCCGGCACCTTGTTGCGCAGGGGGCCAGTTCCATTCTGCTTACAAATCGAACGCAGGCGCGCGCCGAAGCTGTGGCCGCACGGTTGGGCGGCTCCGTTCGTCCACGCGTCGTTCCATGGGAGGAGCTGCATCAGGCTGCAAGCCAGGCCGATATTGTCATCACCTCCACCGGCGCGCCGCACCCGATCTTCACCCGGGAACATGCCCAGAGCTTCCTGCAAAAGCGCCGGAATCGTCCCATGTTTTTTATCGATATCGCCGTGCCGCGCGATGTGGATGCCTCCATCAACCGGATTGAAGGCATCTTTCTCTATGACATTGACGATCTTCAGTCCGTGGCTGCTGCCCATCTGGCAGAACGTACCCGTGAAGCCGCCGATGCCGAGGCCATGATCGCCGCCGAGGTTGATCGATTTCAGCAGCGGCAGCGCACTCTGGATATTGCACCGATCATCGTTGCCCTGCAGCAGCATGCCGAGCAGATGCGCCAGGCCGAACTGCGCCGCATGCAGGCCCGATTCCATAGCATCACGGCAGAACAATCCTCTGCGATTGAAGCCCTTTGCCGATCCATCATCAACAAAATGCTTCACCCGACTCTGCAGGCGCTCAAGCACGCTGCCCGCACCGGCGACTCCGAGCGGATTGCATCGATTTGCGCAGAGTGGTCTCTGACTCCGGTTGAGCCCAAAGCGGTATCCACCCAGGCTTCCCCAACTCCTGCTTCTGAAGATTCCCGCGAGGCGCTTGTCTCCTCGCACCGAGGTCGCTCCTGATGCGTATTGGAACACGTGGTTCCCAGCTTGCGCTTTGGCAGGCGCATCACATTGCCGACTGTCTACGCACTGCCGGTCATTCGGTTTCCATTGAGGTTATTCGCACCACGGGGGATCGACTGCAGGAGGTCACCTTCGCGGAAGTTGGCACCAAGGGCATGTTTACGCTTGAGATTGAGCAGGCTCTTGCCGAGGGTAGGATTGATCTGGCCGTACATAGCCTGAAAGATCTGCCAACAACCCTGCCGGAGGGTTTCCTGCTCGCGGCGACGCCGCCTCGGGTGGACCCGCGCGATGTGCTTGTTTCTGTCCATCACCACTCTCTGCGTGAACTCCCGGCCGGTGCGCGCATCGGCACCAGCAGTCTACGCCGCAGTGCCCAGTTGCGCGCCCTGCGCCCCGATCTTGCCATGGTGGAGTTTCGCGGCAATGTGGACACCCGACTTCGCAAGCTGGCGGAAGGGCAGGTGGACGCCATTCTGCTGGCTGCAGCCGGACTGGATCGACTGGAGAAGACCGAGTGGCTGCGCGAGAGAATCGATCCCATGCTGCTCTGTCCGGCAGCCGGTCAGGGTTCGCTTGCCCTCGAAGTCCGCGCCGACGACGCCACCACGCTCAAAGCTCTGACCTTTCTCGATGATCCGGATACGCGCTTTGCCATCACGGCAGAACGGACGGCACTGGCTGCGTTGGGCGGAGGCTGTCAGGTCCCGGTTGGAGTCCATTGCCGTCGGCATTCTCCGGAGAGCTGGCAGATTCTGGCCGTGGTTGCTGATCCCAGCGGCCACCCACTCCTGCGTGCCGCATCCACAGGCACGGATCCACTTGTCTTAGGCGAGGCAGTTTCCGGCGAACTGCTTGCACAGGGTGCGGCCTCCCTGCTTGCGCAATCCACCCGCATGGGAGCGTCGCAGTCGTGACGGCAGCCCCTCTCGCCGGGCGTCGCATCCTCGTCACGCGTGCGCCGCACCAGGCCGGAGAGCTTGTCCGCCTGCTGCGCGAGCACGATGCCATCCCGGTGGAAGTCCCGGTACTGGACATTGCTCCTCCGCAGGATTTTGCCTCGCTCGATGCCGCACTCGTCGAACTAGCTTCCCCCGGAACGACTCCTTTGCCGGCTGCTTCCTCCCAGCCTGCATTCGATTGGCTGCTGCTGACCAGTGCCAATGCCGTTCATGCCATGGTCGCGCGTGCCGCAGCGCTGGGCTTGCCGCTGCCAGCCAGCCACACGAGCGGGTTTCCAGCCATTGCTGCCATCGGAAAGGCCACAGCCGCGGCCGCGCGCCGGGCGGGATTTTCCGTGTCCCTGGTGCCGGAGCAGGCTGTAGGAGAGTCGCTTGCCGCGGCACTTGTTCCGCATATCCCTGGTCGTCGAGTGCTGCTGGTTCGTGCTGCAACTGCCCGCGATATTCTGCCAGACAGCCTGCGCGCTGCCGGTGCTACGGTGGTGCTGGCAGAGGCCTATCGGAATGTGGTCCCGGAGTCTTCCATCCCGTTACTTGCCCGGGCAGTGGAGCAGGGAATGGATGCGGCCACCTTCACCAGTTCCTCGAGTGTCACGCATCTGGCAGCTCTGGCGGCTGCGGCAGGTATCGAATTTCCCCTGCGTCGGCTTCCCGCGATTTCGATTGGGCCGATCACGACCGCTTCGCTGCTCCAGCACAACTGGTCACCGGCGGCAGAAGCTGAAAGCGCCGACATCCCAGCGCTGCTGGCTGCAGTGAAGTCGATCTTTACTGCTCGATAAGGGGCTCTGTGATCCCCGGCATAAGGCGTTTGCTGCCGTTCAGTTCTTTGCGGACTTCATCTCGTCCGAGTGCCAGCTTTTATCCGGAGCCGAGCAGAGTTTTTCCAGCAGGCAGTCCGCGCATCTGGGCCTGCGTGCCACGCATACGGCGCGTCCGTGATGAATCAGCTCATGGGAAAACCCGATCCAGCGCTCGCGTGGAATCACCTTCATCAGCTCCTGCTCCACTTTTTGCGGAGTTTCGCCGCGGGCCAGTCCCAGTCTGCGGGCAATGCGGAAGACATGCGTATCCACCACCACGCCCTCAGCCTTGCCAAAGGCAACCCCCAGCACCACGTTGGCGGTCTTTCGCGCAGCCCCGGGCACAGTGAGCAACTCTTCCATGGTCTGCGGAACGCGTCCGCCAAAATCCCGGCTGATCACCCGACCCGCACCCTGTATGGATTTTGCCTTGTTGTGATAGAACCCCGTCGTGCGGATCAGCGACTCCAGGGCCTCGATGGGTGCGGCTGCCATTGCCTGCGGCGTTGGATACTCGGCAAAGAGCCTCGGCGTCACCTGGTTCACGCGCGCATCCGTGCACTGCGCAGAGAGAATGGTCGCCACCAGAAGCTCCCATGCGGAGCTATGGTCCAGTGCGCACTGAGCTTCGCCATACGCAGCATGCAGCCGTCGCAGCAGCTCCGCCACGCGCTCCGGAGCCAGAGAAGCACGTTGTCGTCCGCCTGCCACCGTCCGGCGTTTTGTTCCCGTGCTGGACCTGGCCTCGGATTTCAGCTTGGATTTGGACTGAATTTTGCCGCGGCTTTCCGTCGCAGAGCCCGCCGCTGCAGTCTTACCTGCTTGTCGTTCCGAGACAGCGCAAGGCTGGGCTGGCGGTAGCAGCCTGGATGGTCGCTGGGGCCTGGCGGGCTTTCCGGGCTTTACAGCGTTCCGCTCAGCCATGCGCCCAGTCGCTCCACCGGCAGATGCACTCCGACATAGAATGCGCCGAAGAGGCCAAACTTGGCACTTACCTCATCGAAGCGCATCTCGTAGATCAGCTTCTTAAAGACCACCGGGTCCTGGGCAAACAGGTCCACACCCCACTCCCAGTCGTCCAGTCCAATGGAGCCGGAGATAATCTGCTTCACTTCGTCGGCATAGCGCCGTCCGATCATTCCGTGCTCATGCATCATGCGCTGGCGGTCGGCCATGGACTCGGTATACCAGTTCACTTCCTCACCGCGCTTCCGGTCCATCGGATAGAAACAGATGTATTTTGTCTCGGGAATTGCCGGGTAGAGCCGCGAAGCCATGGCATGTGCCTGTCGGGCGCGGGTCTCTTCAATGGACTTTGTCCATTCCGGCGTAAACGGTGCCACGTCCTGAGCCGCCAGCGCTCCATAGGTCTTTGCGGAAGATTCATAGAGGCCCAGTTCCACCACAGACAGGTAGGAATGGCGCAACTCCAGATAGTCGTGTAACTCCAACTGCGCAAGCGCCAATTCCACCCGGTTCAACTCCTCCACGCTTTGCCGCAGATGCACCAGCATCAGGTCACCCTTGTGTCCCAGCATGGAGTAAACAACTGTGGCGTCGCCCTTTTGCGCAGGCGTGACCATCTGCATCAGCCCCTGGGCTGCGGCGCTGCCGATACGCTGACGTTCGGCTTCGCTCAATGCGCGCCATGCCTTCCAGTTCATGCGATACATCTGATGCAGCATGCTCGCGCCTTCCAATGTCAGCGGTACAGGCGGATTCTCAGGCACAGGGACTTCCTTTCGGCTTGCAACTCAGGCAATCGATTCGCTTGCTCCGGTTTGACCCATATGCCAAGGGGGCGTCAGCGAACCTTTATACTGAGTGTATTGTGTCCGAACAGATTCTTGCCAGTCTGGTGCATCTCGTCGTTACTACCATCTCGGTGACTGGCTATGCGGGCGTTGTCCTGCTCATGGCGGTTGAGTCCGCCTGCATCCCGCTGCCTTCGGAAGTGATACTACCCTTTGCCGGCTATCTGGTTTCCACGGCCCGCTTCGGAGGCGGAAATTCCCTTGCAGGTTTGCTGCTGGTGGCCACCGCAGGTGCCATTGGCTGCAATCTCGGCTCCATCGTGGCCTATGCCATTGGCGCCTGGGGTGGTCGTCCGCTGGTCATGCGGTACGGCCGGTTTGTTTTCTTCAGCCCTCATGATCTGGATCGCATGACGGCCTTTTTCCAGCGATGGGGAGCAATCACGGTTCTTTTGGGACGTCTGCTTCCCGTTGTACGCACCTTTATCGCCTTTCCTGCCGGCATTGCTCGTATGCGACAGGGCAAATTCCATCTCTACACCTTCGTCGGCTCCTGGCCCTGGTGCTTCGCGCTTGCCTTTGTGGGCAAGCAGCTTGGCGACCACTGGAATTCGGACCCGGCCTTTCACGCGGCCTTTCACCGTTTCCACCTGGTGGTGGAACTGGCACTGGTGGCCGCAGTATTCTGGTTTGTCTGGACGCACTGGAGACGCGCAAAAAGCGCTCCCGTAGCCTGACGCATTGCGAACACTCCGCTGGTCGGCTTGCTGAACGGAACCCTCAGCCTCCCGGCCTGCGTGCTCAACCTTCGCGGCAGCCTCTGCGCCGCGCTTCATCCTAGAAGGGAAGGTCACAATCAGCATGTCTTCAGAACAGCAAAGCGGCCAGAAGACCGCCATCGCACCTGCCACAGGCAAACTCGGCGTCATGGTTGTCGGTCTTGGTGCCGTCGCCACGACCTTTATCGCCGGCGTCGAAGCCGTTCGCCGTGGGCTGGCCAAGCCCATCGGCTCGCTCACCCAGATGGGGACCATCCGCCTTGGCAAGCGGACCGACGGCAACACGCCGCTCATCCGCGATTTTGTTCCGCTCGCCAGCCTCGATGACCTTGTCTTCACCGGCTGGGACATCTTCGAGGACAACGTCTATGAGGCTGCTGCCCACGCCAAAGTGCTGGACAATGAGACTCTGGCCGCGCTGAAGCCCTACCTGGAAACGATCAAGCCCATGCCTGCGGTCTTTGACCAGCACTACGTCAAGCGACTGAACGGCACGCATGTGAAGACCGGCAAGAACAAGATGGACCTCGTCGAGCAGGTTCGCGCCGAAATTCGCGCCTTCCGTAAGACTGTCGATCGCGTCGTTGTCATCTGGTGCGGCTCCACGGAAATCTTCCTCGAACCGACCGCCGTCCACCAGTCCATCGCGGCTTTTGAGCAGGGTCTGGTCGCGAGCGACCCTTCCATCGCGCCGTCGCAGATCTACGCCTGGGCCGCGCTCAGCGAAGGCGTTCCCTTCGCCAACGGCGCGCCCAACCTCACCGTCGATTTCCCCGCCGCCATCGAACTCTCGCGCAAAAACAACGCGCCCATCACCGGCAAGGACTTCAAAACCGGCCAGACTTTCATGAAGACCGTCCTCGCACCCGCCTTCAAGGCGCGCATGCTCGGCGTCTCCGGCTGGTACTCGACCAACATCCTCGGCAACCGCGACGGGGAAGTGCTTGACGATCCCGAATCCTTCAAAACCAAGGAGGAGTCCAAGCTCGGCGTCCTCGACTACATCCTGCAGCCGGAGCTGTACCCGGATCTCTACAAGGACATCTACCACAAGGTTCGCATCAACTATTACCCGCCGCGCGGCGACAACAAAGAGGGCTGGGACAATATCGACATCTTCGGCTGGCTTGGCTACCCGATGCAGATCAAGGTTGATTTCCTCTGCCGCGACTCCATCCTTGCCGCCCCCATCGCACTGGACCTCGTACTCTTCCTTGATCTGGCGCAGCGCACGCCGCAACTGGCCAATCTGGGAGTGCAGGAGTGGCTCAGCTTCTACTGGAAGTCTCCGCAAACTGCGCCTGGGCTCTATCCCGAGCACGATCTCTTCATCCAGTCCATGAAGCTCAAAAACACCCTGCGCCACATCATGGGCGAGGAACTCATCACCCACCTCGGCCTCGAATACTACGACTGAGACCACGACGCACAACCCAAACAAAAGAGGCGCGGCCGCCAAAGCCGCGCCTTTGTCTATCTTTGAGCGAGATTCAGGAAGCTATCTACGGTTCCACGACACAGAAAACTGCTCCGGATCATCCTTCCACGGATGGAATACTACCGCTCCGCTCTGCGCCACATGGGCAACATTCCGCGTCGCCAGATAAAGGCCATGCTCGATTGCCGTGGCCGCCAGCAGCGTATCCACCACAGAAGACGAATGTCCGGTCAGGCTCAAGGCGTCGCGAAAAAGAGAAGGGATTTACAGAGAGTCTGGCTCTGCCTCCGGCAGCAGCGCCACATGCAGCTTTCCCGCCGCCTCTCTCAACTCGCGATCCAGTGTCGCCAGCGGAAGCATGCGTCGCGCCGCCATCTCCAGATACGCTGCGTCATACGCCGTCAGATTCCACTGGTCGGCAACGGCGATCAGGCGACGCCAATCGATGGCCGTAGTTTCGACAACAATTGGCAGTGTCATCAGATCGGCTAGCATCTCCGCTCGCTGTGCCGCCGTGATCCGGCCTCTGCGCATCGCGGTCGTCAGCGTCTGCGTAATCTCCACCGGCCACAATCCCGGGGCAACTGCGCCCTCCCGGACGATCCGGGTAATCAGATCCTCGTACTCTGGTCTGATTTCATCCGGTAACAGAAATGCGAGGGTCGCCGAGCAGTCCAGTACGAAGCTCAACGCCGCCCCTCATCGCGCAGCGATTTCCATTCTTCCCACTGGAACCTGCCCAATGCCATCGAGCGTGCCCGTTCGCGAATCCGCGCCGCCGCAGCCTCTGGCGCAGGCCGATTCGTCTCGCCCGACAGCGGCATCAGCCGCGCCACCGGCCGCCCATGCCGCGTAATCAGGATTTCCTCGCCCTGCTCTGCTCGATCCAGCAGGCCGCCCAGGGTATTCTTCGCGTGAAAAGCTGAAATCTGCATCTGGGCCACCTCGATCAATAAAAGTCTAGCTTAATCCAGCTTAACTCGCAATTGCTCCGCTGCGCTCACCCGGCCTTCGCCATCGCCGAGCCCTGCCTGCGGATGGTCAGGACAGTAATGTCGTCCTCCTGTCCAAAATTACGGGCCGTATCCGCGATGAAAAATGCAGATTCTGTACTGATGTTGCGGATGCGATCAAAACCGAAGAGTTCCCCCGTCGCGCGCCGTGCTTCGGGAATCCCATCGGAGATCAGCAGCAGCCGGTCTCCCGGATGCATGTACAGGTGCACTTCCTCGTACTGCGCTTCCGCTACCACACCCAGCGGCAGACCTCCCGGCATATTCACCTCATGACTGTTGAGATACGGAGCTGGATGTCCGGCGCTGGCCAGGGTTAGCTCCCCGTCCGGAGCAAAGTAAGCCGCTTCGCAGGTGGTAAAGCTGGCGCCGCCTGCCACTACGCGGTTCA
This sequence comes from Acidobacteriota bacterium, assembly GCA_021809235.1. Taxonomy (GTDB): domain Bacteria; phylum Acidobacteriota; class Terriglobia; order Terriglobales; family Acidobacteriaceae; genus Acidicapsa. The sequence goes on along the minus strand of JAKBAG010000026.1, from coordinate 6,546 downwards.
GTTCCGTAAGAATCTTGCCCGGCGAAGTGGCTCGTGTCAGCCGCAGCGCGCCCATCAGCATCGACACATTCATTGCCGCCTGCAATCCCTTGCCCGCCACATCCCCTATCACCACCAGCAACCCGCCCTCGCTGGTGGGGTGAATATGGTAGAAATCCCCGCCAACCTCATTGGCCGGCGCATAGACCGTATCCACATCAAAGCCAGGAGTTTTCGGTGCGTCCAGCGGAATCATCACCTCCTGCACGCTGCGTGCCGCGGCCAGCTCGCTGGAGACGCGCTGCCGCTCCCGATGAATTCTTTGGAAGCGGACGAAGATGATGATAAGGATCACCACAATGCCCAGAAAATCCGCGACATCGGAGACATGCACCGGAATCGGCCCGGCGCGGAAGGTCAAGGGAGACTCGACCGGCGCTGCCTTCAGGCTGGAGGCCGCCAGCGTGGAAGAAAGCTCCACAGCGCCAAGCACGCTGAGCAGCAGCGGCAGCAGCAGCAGAGCGGCCTCATAGTTTTTGCGCAGCGCGGCACGCGTCAGTTGCCAGCCAACAAAGATCATCCACGCAGCGATCCAGGCCAGAGCATACAGCAGGGATCCTACCCATGCCAGCGCCACTGCTTCGCCCCTCTGGATGCCCATCAGCAAAGGTCCGAAGCTGAGTAGCAGTGGAGCGGAAAAACGCAGAGCAGTCACAAACCAGCGCCGCTTGAGATAGAGAAAGCTGTAGAGGAACTCAAAATAAAAGTAGGCGGAAATCAGCAGCAGTTGCACCGTACAGGCAAAGACAACCTTCTGGGACTCCAGTCCCATGCTGCCGGCGTAGCTGACAAAGGCGAGCGGAGCAATAAACAGCAGGTGGATGCCCAGCCACAGATACTCCCGATGATCGCGCTGGGTCCAGAAAAGTGCCAGGAGAAATACCGCCAGCAGGACCTTCAGTCCGCTGTCCACCAGAGTAGGAAGCCACTGCATCAGCATCGCGTCGCGCCAGACTTCCACGTGTGCCGGCAGATCGCTGGCTGCTCCCAGCACAAACTTTCGATGCGCAAAAAAGCTGGTGTACGCGTCCAGCCCCACTGGGGTGAAAGGCGTTCGCACAGCCAGGGTCATCACGGACTCGTTGGCCGGGATGTCCACCGGATAGAGACGCGTCACCTGTTCAAAGGGATCGGCGCGCTTACCGCTCAGGCTTATCGGTTGCACCTGCCTGCCATCAATGTAAAGGTCCATGCCCACATCGCCGCTGAAGACCACCATCTGCGAACTGCGCGTGACCGGAACCTGCACCATCAGCGAAAGCGGCCCATGCTGTGGTGGGAGCTTTACCTTCAGTCGAAACCAGGCGTACGGCCTGCCGTGCCGATGTATATGGACGATTCCGGTTTCCTGCTGCGGGGCTCCGGGGGGCTGGTCGGCTGCCGTCTCATCAATCTCGTCCAGCGCCTCGCTGGCATCCCGCATCGGCCATTTGGAGTCGTCAAAGTTCACCTGGGCAGGATCCGTGCTGGCAGCAATACCCAGCCGCCAGTTGTGGTCCAGCACAATCGGCGCGCCCATTTGCGTCGCATCAAAGACAGTCGACTCGCCGGGCTTGGGCAGTTCGCCGCCCGGCGGATGGATGCGTCCACGCATCAGCCGCACCATGGGCGGTGGCCCATGGTGCTGGATTGTGGAACCACTGTCCGGCTGCTGCGCAGAGGCCGCCTGTATGCAAACAGCGGTCAAAAGAGCCAGTACGGCCCATCTCCTCCACAGTCGTTCACCGGCGAAATATGCTTCTGGGCCGCCGTGCCAGATCCTTGGCCGATTCCTCATATGCGCTTCAGTATAGAGCCTGATCGCATTGAATTTTGTCGTCATTTTGCCCATCCAATACCAGCAGGCACTTCGATGTCGTAAAAATTGGATCGACGTATCCTCGTCCTTCAGCGCATACTAAGGTCAGTTGGCACGTACCCCATAGGAAAGCAGTCCATGACAGACCGCAGCCTATGACCGCAGGGTAAAAAGCGTTAGGAAGGAGCTGACAGCATGCATCGCGCGTTCATCCTTCCAGGTCTGATCGTTGCCGCTCTGCTTGTGGGCCAGGTATCAGCTCTGCCATTGCAAAACACCACTCCGGCGCCCACCGGAACCCCCGCCTCAGCCCCGCCACAGAATCCGGTCCCGGCATCGCCCAGTGAGCCGCTACCCGGCTCACCTCAGCCTACTTCCACACGTCCGCAATCGCCCGATTCAGCAGCGAAGCCGGCATCCGGAAGGAAGTCCTCGGACAACGCTGCAGCCGCGGATACAAACAAAGACAGAAAGGCCGCGAAAAAAGACGCAAAGGTGGCCGCAGCCAGCCAGCCAATTTCCATCGCCGAGCCGGGCAGCGATATGGACAAGGTCAAGCCAGGAAGTATTGAAGACGTCAACGCGGTGGGCAATCGCCAGATTGGTGGTCGTGGAATCGGCAATTGGTACTCCACGGACTGGGAGATCCGCATGGGCCACACCTATGCGGCGGAGATTGATAAAAGCGCCCGTTTCATCACCGATCCGGTCGTAACCGAATATGTGAATCGCATTGGCCAGAATATTGTAAAAAACTCCGATGCCAAGGTGCCGTTCACCATCAAGGTGATTGACTCTGACGAGATCAATGCCTTTGCCCTGCCCGGAGGCTATTTCTATGTCAACTCAGGCCTCATCCTCAATGCGGATACCGAGGCGGAGATGGCCGGAGTTATGGCCCATGAAATTGCTCACGTTGCTGCGCATCACGCCGCGCGCGAGATGACCCGCCTGAACTACGCCCAAATCGGCACCGTGCCGCTCATCTTCCTCGGTGGTATGACCGGCTATGAACTCTACGAAGCATCCTCGATCGCGGTTCCACTCACTTTCCTTCATTTCTCCCGCGAATTTGAAGCTCAGGCTGACTTCCTCGGCATCGAGTACATGTATCGCTCCGGCTACGATCCGCAGGCCTTCATTGCGTTCTTTGAGAAGATCGAAGCTCTGGAAAAGCGCAAGCCAGGCATCATCTCCAAGACGTTCTCTGACCATCCCCAGACGCCGGACCGCATCGAGAACTCCCAGTACGAGATTGCCCATTATCTGCCTGCAAAATCTGATTATCTGGTCACCACTTCGGAGTTCGATGAGGTCAAGGCTCGGCTGGCACGCATTGAAAACAAGCGTCGCCTGCTCGACAAGCGCGGCCTGCATGCGCCCTCGCTTCGCAAGGCAAGCACGTCAACGCAGGACGGCAATGCACCGCCCACCAATGGCGACGACCAACCCACGCTGCATCGCCGGACCGACGACACCGGCACGACTTCGAACACCACCAGTAGCGTCAGCAACTGAATCGGTAATCCCCGACGTAATATCCGACGGTCCGCCATGGTCCTGGTACGGCACGGATAGGATCCGCGTCTGGATTGCGCCCTGCGGTATGATTAGTGTCATCAGCACGGTTCAGCCGCTGCACTCCACCGCCGGGATTCTGTCATGAAGCGCATTCTCAGCATCGCCGCCGTCATGCTCTTCATTCTTGTGCTCAGTAAACTGGCCAGCAATGTGGCGCCACCGCCACCGCCAGGGACGGTTTTTGCACTCAAGGCGCAGCGAGTCATCGCCTGCTCGCCCACAGAGATTGTTCTGGCCGACGAACACAACAATACCGTCAGGCTCGACATTGATACATCCTGGCCGGACTGCGATTCCTTTCAGAAGAATGACATTCTGGACTTTTACCTGTCGCGCGGCGACCGTACGCACTTCATCAGCGATGAGCGGACTGCCTGGTGGCGAAAGGTCATGTAGCTGCTGTCGAACCGGATCACAGCGAATACTTATTCGGACTGGGGAATCAACCACGGACCGCACCGTGCGCCGGGCGGACGATTGCAATCCAAACACGGAAATAGTGAGGTGAAATAAGTCCTTGCACGCTGAGCAGGGAAGACAAACGCCGAGGCAGCGCTCAGCAGCCGTTTTTGCAGCGCGCCACAATCGCCGCATGCAGCCTGTCGCGTACGCTCTTGGGAAGGGCATACAGCTCGTTGGAGCGATATACCTCGATTGTCTTGCGCGTCGTGTTCAGCGTCACCGTGCAATGCGCGCACCCGCCCAGATGTTCCTCAAGCTGCTTTCGCATCTCCGCAGAGACCGACCCCTCAATCAGCTCGTCCAACATCGCTAGAAATTCCGTGCAGGTCACTTTTCACCAGCCTTTTTCGAGCGGAAATATCGGCTCAGTCGTTCCCGCAGCTGCAGGCGTGCCCGCAGCAGTCGCGACTTCACCGCTGGAACGCTCAGCCCCAGCATCTCCGCCGTTTCCTCAGTCGAAAGACCATCCACATCTCGCAACACAAACACCACCCTGAATCCCGGCGGCAAACCCTGAATCGTCTTCCGCAGAATCTTCGCCAGTTCCGCCTGGCTGTAATTCTGCTCGGGATTTGGACTCCAATCCGCCAGATCCCTCGGTACGCTTCCCTCGTCGGTCTCAATGTCCTCATCGATCGAGACCATCTTGCCCGTCCGCCGTTTACGCAGTCGCATCAGCGATTCATTAACCGCAATCCGCACCAGCCACGTATAAAACTTGCTGTTTCCCTGAAACTGGTCCAGCTTCTCATATGCCTTCAGAAACGCATCCTGCATCACATCTTCCGCATCCTCGCGGTTCTGCGTAATGTGCTGCGCAATGCGAAAGATCTGTCGATCATACTTGCTGATCAGCTTTTCGAAAGCATGAACATCCCCGGCTACCGCGCTGGCAACCAGCGCAACGTCCGGGTGAGGTTCATTTCCTTCTGTAACTTGGATGGTCGCCATGTCGTATTGGTCGCGAAAGAATCGCTGCCTTTCAACGTCGTTTTCATAGCCTCAATGACAACGGCGTCACGCTCAGTGTATCGAATCCTGCCCTTCCATGCCGAACTGCCCTGGGACTGACCTCTGGTCCAAAGCGGTTGTCTGGCTGAGACACCTCCCGATTTCGTAACCGAGCAGATTCATTCTGCCACTCGGCAGCCGTTCGGCAGGGAAAACCGTCTTAGAGTGAGAGTATGGTTGCCAATCTTCCATCCCGAGCTACCTGCCTGCCCTGCCTTGTTCTCCTGCTGGCCTTCGGCCTTGCCATGCCACAGGCCGCGAATGCCCTGTCTCTGGCGCAGGCAACCGGTTCCAGCACTGCCGAACATACGCATCAGAGGAAGACAAATTCCGGAAAGAAGCATTCCGTAGCTGTACATCGGACTTCCAGCAACCATACCGCAAAGGCTGGCAAATCGCGCCGCCATCGCCGTCATCACGCCTCTGCCCGCCGCATCCAGCGCTATCATCAGGCCTTCGTCGCCTCCACGGAGCTGCGTCCCATGGCTGAGCAGCTGGTGGCTACCCGGACGCCAGCTGCCTTTGCTGCCATTACTGCCTACGCACGGCGTCATCAGGGGGATGCGGCTGCCGCTGCGTGGCTGAGCCTGGGCTACGCCTACCTGCAGGAAGGCAAATTTGCGGAAGCCATCCCCAGCCTGGAGTCCGCGCGCAAGGCCAGTGACGCGCTGGCGGATTACGATGAATTTCTCGAAGCCCGCGCTGACCATCTGGCTGGCCACCAGCCGCAGGCCGCCGCATTGCTTACCGGCTTTGCTGATCGTCATCCGGACAGCATTTTCGATGCGGAAGTTCCGGAGCTGCTTGCCCAGGTGCTGCTGGCTGAATCCAATCCTCAGGAAGCAGAGCGTGTTCTGGCTGCCGCACCGGAGTCCTCCGGGCGGCGTGGCTATCAACTTGCTCAGGCTCAGGTGGCGGAAGCGCTGAACCACACCGAAGCTGCCGCAGAGCTCTATCGTCACGTCTTTGTCGCCTTTCCACTCTCTGCGGAGGCCACCATAGCACATGCCCGTCTGCAGGCGCTTGGAATGGAGTCTCTGCTATCGGCTGCCGACCTGCGTCTGGTTGGAGACACGCTCTATCGCTCCCATCGGTATGCGGAAGCTGCCGAGCAGTATCGAGCATTGGCGCGCCATGCCGGACTTGGCCCCGATGCTGTGGCCAGCGCCCGCGTGGCCGCGGCGGCCTGCGATCTGCATCTCAAACGCCTGACAGAAGCCGAAGCTGAGGCGTTGCCGGTCGCCGGAGCTGACTCCGCTGCGCGTCGTATCGACCTGCTGCTGGAACTGGACCGAAACCGCGGCGATGCCTCCGCCGTGCAGGAGCGCATTGCCCAGCTGCAGGCGGATTTCCCCCACAGCCCGTGGCTGGCCGATGCGCTGTTTTCCGCTGGCAACATGAACCTGCTGAGCCGGGACTATTCCCATGCCATCACGGACTATGCCCAACTGGCGGAGTTGTTTCCCTCAAGCGACCACGCCGCAGCCGCCCACTGGCGGGCAGGCTGGCTCAGCTATCGGATGGGGCAAACGGCGCAGGCCTCCCAGTTTTTTGAACAGCAGATTCGCCTGTATCCCGACGCTCCAGAGACGGTCAGCGCCCTCTACTGGCGGGCCCGGCTGGAGGAGACGGTCGATCATCAGCCATCGCTTGCC
>JAKBAG010000025.1 GCA_021809235.1 Acidobacteriota bacterium | reverse complement strand
CGATTACAGACCTCCGGAAATGTTCCCGGAGGCTCGCAGACCCCTGGAAATACCAGATAGAACTGCAATTCAGACAGATTTTTCAGCGAAAAGAAATACAAATCCCCAGCAAAAATGCCGCAATCAGACGAATTTCAACGAGTTCCTAAGTCTGATGAAGATGGCGTTTCCACGGTCGCGCATCGACGCAGACAATGCCATCGTCCGGCTACAATCATCCACAGTACCTGCTGCCTCACTGCCATGCGCACCCTCACCAGCAAAGACAACCCGCGACTCAAGGAGCTCCGCGCCGCGCTGCGCAAGCCTGCCGCGCGTCCCGGCGCTCTTATCGCACTGGAGGGATTCCATCTGGTGCAGGAGGCGCTTGTCGCAGGCATCCCCCTGCAAACCCTCTTTCTCGCCACCGGCCATGAATCACTGCTGCGTGATCTCCCACTTCCCGTCGCAGTCGAGATTCTCTCCGTCGCGCCGCCGCTCCTCGCTGCATCCGTCACCACGGAATCCCCGCAGCCCATCGCCGCGCTCGCCCGCCAGCCGGTCTGGGAATGGTCCTCTCTACTGCGCCCGTCGCATCCACTGCTCGTCGTGCTGGCTGGCGTGCAGGACCCGGGCAATCTGGGCACCATCCTCCGATCCACACTGGCCTTTGGCGCGGCTGGAGCAATCCTTCTGCCTGGCACCGTCAGCCCATGGAATCCCAAAGTCATGCGCGCCTCTGCCGGTGCCGTCTTTCGGCTGCCCACGCTCTCTGCCCGCGTGGAGGACTGCTTCGCGCACCTGTCGGCCGCTTCGATTCCCGCCATAGCCGCAGCTGCGCACGATGCCAGCCCCCTGCCGGAAGATCTTCCCGCACCTCTGGCCATCGTCATCGGCTCGGAGGGTGCAGGCATTCCGCCGGAGATTGCCGCGCTCTGCACGCGTTCGGTCACCATTCCCTGCCCTGGCCCGGTCGAGAGTCTCAATGCCGCCGTAGCCGCCAGCATCCTGCTCTACCAAGCCTCGCGCTCCAGGCGGGCCCCATGAACCTCTTCGACGCAGCGCCACAGGACGAAAAGCTTCGCAACTTCAGCCCCACTGCGCCGCTGGCCGAGCGCATGCGTCCGCGTACCCTCGATGAATACGTCGGCCAGCAGCATCTGCTTGCTCCCGGCAAACCTCTCCGTGTCCAGATCGAGTCCGGCGACCCTGCTTCCATGATCTTCTGGGGCCCTCCCGGCGTCGGCAAAACCAGCCTTGCCCGCATTGTCGCCCACGCCACCCAGGCCAGCTTTCTCGAGTACTCCGCGGTCCTCAGCGGAATGAAAGAGATCAAGGAGGTTATGGCTCGCGCCGAGGATGCCGCCCGTCTCGGCTCCCGCACACTGCTCTTCATCGATGAGATTCACCGCTTCAACAAGGCCCAGCAGGATGCCTTTCTGCCCTGGGTCGAGCGCGGTGCCATCCGCCTCATCGGTGCCACCACCGAGAACCCCTCCTTCGAGGTCATCTCGGCCTTGCTCTCGCGTTGCCGCGTATACGTGCTGGAGTCACTCTCCGAAGACGAGCAGATCCTGCTTCTGTGTCGCGCCCTGACAGACCCCGATCGCGGCCTCGGCTCGCTCCATCTCTCTGCCAGCGACGAGGCCCTGCAGCTTCTCGCTGGTTTCTCCAGCGGAGACTGCCGCGCCGCCTACAACGCCCTGGAGGTGTCCGCGCAGCTTGCTGTTGCCTCTGGCAGCTCCTCTGTCACAATCGAGATCGCCCGCGACGCTCTCCAGCAGCGCGTCCTTCGCTATGACAAAACCGGCGAGGAGCACTACAACCTCATCTCCGCTCTGCATAAAAGCGTCCGCAATAGTGACCCCGACGCCGCACTCTATTGGCTAGGCCGCATGTTCGCAGCCGGCGAAGATCCCATGTATCTGGCCCGGCGCATAGTCCGCATGGCCGTCGAAGATATCGGCCTAGCCGCGCCAGAGGCGCTCAATCTCACGCTCAGTGCTCGCCAGGCCATGGAGTTTCTCGGCTCGCCGGAGGGTGATCTTGCGCTGGCCGAGGCAGTCGTCTATCTCGCGCTCGCACCCAAGTCCAACGCCGTATACACCGCCTACGGTGCCGCTCGTGCTGACATCGAATCCACGCGCCAGGAGCCGGTCCCGCTCCATCTGCGCAACGCACCCACTCGTCTGATGCAGGAACTCAACTACGGCAAGGGCTATCGCTATGCCCACGATGAGCCGGACAAGGTGGCCGACATGGACTGCCTGCCCTCCTCGCTGCTCGACCGCCGCTACTACCAGCCCACCCAGGAGGGACGTGAAAAACAACTCGCCCAGCGCCTGGAAGAACTCCGCCGCCTGCGCTCACGCTAAAAATCATTCCGAATGGGTGTAGTCTGTCTGAAACCACTCACCTTTACGGCAGCTTCTTCAGCGCATCCAGCACAATTCCCGGCGTCAGTACCTCCGGCAGCACGGTTCCTGCGCCGTTCGTTCCCGGCGCATAGAGCACATAGGTCGGTACACCGCTGCGTCCCAGCCCGGCCAGCGCCTGCGTAATTGCATCATCGTGCGCCGTCCAGTCGGCCTTGAACAGCGCCACATGTTTGGCTGCAAAGGCCTGCTGCACCGCATCGGTTCGCAGGGCCACGCGCTCGTTCACCTGGCAGCTCAGACACCAGCTTGCCGTAAAGTCCACAAATACCGGCTCCCCGGCTGCGCGTGCCGCATCCACACCCGCCTGGGACCACGGCTTCCAGTTCTGCCCGGCAGATCCACCCGCGCCGGGGGCCTGCGCCTCGCTCACCGGCGATGTCAACATCGGCAGCCCCCACGCACACAGTCCCACGGCACCCAGCAGAATTGCCATCGCCACCAGTCCCGGTCCGCGTCGTGTCGGCCACCGTCCCAGCACCCAGCCGGCCACCGCCAGCAGCAGCAGTGAGCTCAGCAGCACCGCCACTCCGCCTGCGCCCCGCGTCTGCGCCATCACCCACACCAGCCAGATCACCGTGGCAAAGATCGGCACAGCTGTGGCCTGTTTCAGCACGTCCATCCACGCGCCCGGCCTGGGCAGCAGCCTGGTCCAGCTTGGCTCGAAGGTCAGCAGCAGATACGGCGCCGCCAGCCCCACGCCCAGCGCCGTAAAGATCACAAAGCTGGCCGCCGCACTCTGCGCCAGGGCAAAGCCGATCGCAGCGCCCATCAGCGGAGCTGTGCACGGCGTAGCCACCACCACCGCCAGCACCCCGGTAAAGAAGCTCCCCGCGTACCCCTGCTTCTGCGCTAGCGTTCCGCCCGTGCTTGTCAGGGAAAGGCCAATCTCAAACTGCCCGGCCAGCGAAAGGCCCAGGAAGAACAGCAGTGCCGCCATCAGCGCTACAAAGACCGGTGACTGGAACTGGAAGCCCCATCCCAGCGTCGCTCCGGCAGCACGCAACCCCAGCAACAACGCCACCAGCAGCCAGAAGGAAACCAGAATGCCAAGCGTGTACACCAGTCCATGCCGCCGCACCCGTAACCGTTCCTCGCCTGCGCTGTTCACCAGCGACAACCCCTTCAGAAACAGCACCGGAAAGACGCACGGCATCAGGTTCAGAATCATGCCGCCCAGCAGCGCCAGTCCTGCCTGCTGCATCAGCTTGCCCGCAGAAGCTCCGGCCACCACCGCTGGAACCACCCCCGGCGGAGCCTCGATCCGATAGTTCTGTCCATCGGCAAGCTCCACCAGACCGGCCAGCCGTGTCGGTTGCACCGTCAGCGTCGTATCTTTCTTCAGTGTCAGCACCACCCCGTCGGCTATCGGTCGGGCCACCTGCGGCGCGGCATTCTCTACAATCCCCTTGTCCTCCGGGAAAAAGACCGCCGAACTCTCGCGTCGCCCGGTGTGGATCGCCAGTCGAAAACCATTGCCATCCGCGGCAAACGCAGTGGTTACGCCCGCCGGAGCTGCCGTTGGCAGGCTTGCCGCAGCGCTGGACAGCAGTGCGCTCTCGGCTGCGCTCAACCCGCCCGGCTCGCCCTGCGCGCCAACCGTCTCCTTGAGTTCCAGATCGGCATGGCCCGGCAGGCAAACCTCGCGGCAAACCAGCCAGTTTATGCGCGCGGCCAGCACCTGGTTGCCGGTTGCCGCATCCGCATCCACTGTCATCGAAAAGGGAAACAGCACCTCGCGCTCATAACCAAAGTCCATCAGCGGACCCAGCGGCAGCCGCGTGGGCGGCGGAAACTCCAGCGGTCCGGCGGCAATCCCTTTGGGCATCTTCCAGCTCAGCCGCGGCGGCTCCCCGGCATCGCCCGCATTCTGCCAGTACACGTGCCAGCCCGACTCCAGCATAAAATGCAGCCCGGCTTCAACTTTCTGTCCGCGCACCAGCGTGGACGGCGCAATCAGCTCCACCCGCAGGTGCGAGGCGTCCGCACCCACAGATTCTGATCGCGCGATTCCGCCTGCGAACAGCGCAGCTGTCGCCACCATCCACAGCCCAGTCTGCATCCACTTACGCATCCGTCCTCCAACCCTTGCGAGTCGCCGTAACCCGGCAAGGTTACAGCATCTGCAATACACTCTCGCATCCGGAAAGCCGAGACCGGACTATGACATCCGGGCCGCATGCTGGCGATAGATGCAATCATTCTGCACACACGCCACACCTGCCGCTTCGGCTCGGGCCACGGCCTCGTCGTTCATCACCCCATCCTGCAGCCACAGGAAGGGTATCTTCAACCGGATGACCTCGTCCACTATCTCCGGCACCGCATCGGAGGCGCGAAACACATCCACCAGATCAATCGCAGCCACAGCCTGCGCCGCCTCCAGCGTCGGATAGCAATCCACCTCGCTGTCGCCCACCAGTACCCGGCTCAGCGCCGGATTCACCGGGAGTACCCGGTACCCATGCCGAGCCAGATACCCGGCAATGTGGAAGCTCGCCCGTTCCGGCTTGTTGCTCATGCCCACCACGGCAATCGTCTTTGCCTCGCGCAGCATGCGTTCCATCTTTGCATCGAGAGTTGTCTCGCTCATCCCAGCTCCATTTCGTCGTCGCCACCGTCGGCCACAGCTGCGGTTCCGCGTCGTTTCATCAGCAGGAAGCCGCGCAAAAACGGCTCCAGATACCCATCCAGCACCTTGTCCACATCGCCCACTTCCACCTTTGTCCTGTGGTCCTTGGCAATCCGGTACGGCTGCAGCACATAGGAGCGGATCTGCGAGCCGAAGTTGATCTCAAGCTTCGCGTCCTCCACTTGTTTGATGGCCGCTCGTTTCTTTTCCATCTCGTACTCATAGAGCCGCGAACGCAGCATCTTCATCGCCTTTTCGCGGTTCTTGATCTGCGAGCGTTCGTTCTGGCACGTCACCACAATCCCGGTCGGTAAATGCGTCATCCGCACGGCAGAGTCCGTCGTGTTCACATGCTGGCCGCCCTTGCCACCGGAGCGATACGTATCCACCCGCAAATCCTCGTTGCGGATGTTCACCTCGATCGAATCATCAATCTCCGGCGACACATACACGCTGGCAAATGAAGTATGCCGACGCTTGGCGGAATCAAACGGCGAAATACGCACCAGCCGGTGCACTCCGGACTCGCCGGCCAGCATGCCAAAGGCGAACTCGCCCTGAATTGTGAATGTTGCTGATTTAATCCCGGCCTCGTCGCCGGCCTGCAGATCATTGATCTCCGTCTTGAAGCCCTGCTGTTCGGCCCAGCGCAGATACATCCGCATCAGCATCTCGGCCCAGTCCTGGCTTTCCGTTCCGCCTGCTCCCGGATGCACTGTTACGATCGCATTCAGCGGATCGGTCTCGCCGGCCAGCATCGTTCGCGCTTCCAGCATTTCGCTGAACTCCCGCAAACTCTCCAGCTCGCGTTCCAGATCCGGCACAATCTCCTCTGCGCCTTCGCGGGCAAGCTCAAAATAGGCCTCCACGTCGCTGGTGCGTCGCACCAGCTCAGCGTCGTTGGCCAGCAGTGTTTCCAGCCGTTTGCGTTCTCGCATCAGCGGCTGGCTCGCCGCCGGGTTTGACCACAGCGCCGGATCCTCCAGCTGCTTTTCCAGTGCCTTCAGTTCGCGTTCCAGCCTTGCGGGGTCAAAGATACTCCCGCAGGTCGCGTACCGCTTCGCGCAGCGGCGCGTAGGCAAACTCCAGATCGTTCCATGTGGCCATCTGTCTGTTCCCGGACCCGTCTTGTCATTGAATTCGCCGTGTTCGGCCCATTCCGGGCCGTCCTTCAGCGTTCAGGATTCCGCCCCAGTGCCGCGCCGGCAAGCACGCGCGTGGACCAAAGCAGAAACCCCACACTCAGTATGGCACAGAGCATTCCCACCACATCCCCATGCTGCGTATACCAGGTTTCGTCCTCATCCTGCCCGAAATGCGCCACCAGCACCCCGGCCCGATTCCGCGCAATGCTCTGCCGTACGACGCCATTCGGATCCACCACCGCCGTCAGCCCGTTGTTCGTGTCCAGCAGCAGCCAGCGATGGTTTTCAATCGCCCGCATCCGCGCCATATTCAGATGCTGCCACGGCGCATCGGTATCCCCATACCAGCCGTCGTCGCTCAGGTTCACCAGCACATCGGCACCCAACTCCGCATACTCCCGCACCTCGTCGCCAAAGATCGACTCATAGCAGATAAAGATTCCATACCGGTGCGCCGCGCCTCCGGTGCGAGCCAGCCGAAAGACCCTGCGCTCCATCCCGCGACTCAGATCAGAAAGTTGCGACGTGAGCTGATGCGCAAAAAACAGCAGCTCCCGCGCCGGCACATACTCGCCAAACGGCACCAGATGCACCTTGTCATACCGGCCCACAAACGCCCCGCTCGGCGCAATCACCGAGGCCGAATTGTACTCCCGATCCGCCATCCGGCCATCGGCGCCCGGCGACAGGTCCATGCCCACATCGCCCACGACCACAGGGGCCTGCATCTGCTGCGCAAGCTGCGAAACCGCCTGACGGAAGCGCGGGTCATGGTCCCGGAACGGGGCCGGCGACTCCGGCCATGCAATCAGGTCCGGTCGCCTGCTGGCGCAGTCGGCGTCCTTCTGCATCGGCCTGCTGTCTACCCCGCTTTCCATTCCGGAAAAATACGGCGTTTCGCAGGCTGCCGCCAACCGTGCAAACTGCGTCATATGCGCCTGCCATTGCGCATCCGTCCATACATCGTCGGTGGCTACATTCAGGTTCGGCTGCACCAGCATTGCCGTCGCCGTGGCCACCGGCGGGCTGGGATGCAGCCAGAAACCGCATACGCCCATCGCCGCTATCGCCGCCCAGCCCGCTAGCCACTTCCCGCCTGATCGCACACGCAGCAGTCCGGCCGCCAGCACCGCATTGGCAGCGGCCAGCAGCAGGCTGATCCCCATCACGCCCGTCCACGGCGCCAGCCGCGTCAGCAGCCCATTATCCACCTGCGTATATCCCAGTTCATCCCACGGAAAGCTGGGGATTCGCGCCACGGCAAACTCCATCGCCACCCAAAGCACCGGCGCCACCGCCAGCATCGCGCCCGCACCCGATCCTTTGCGCCCCAGCGCCACGCCGCCCAGCACCCATACCCCGGCAAAGACCCCAAACCACACCCCCAGAAACAGGCTGAACAGCACCAGCGACACTGCCGCCATCCCGCTGCCCATCCCCCCATAAAGGTGCATCGTCCGGTATACCCACGAGCAGTGCAGCCCAAACCAGACTGCGCCGCACAGCCATCCCGTCAGCAGCGCCTGCAGCGGTCGCATCCTTCCCGCCTCATCCCCGGCCAGTCGTACCAGCGCCACCAGCAGCGGCACCAGCGCCACCCAGGCCAGCAGCGCCCGCCAGACCGGCATCGGCCCACCAACCGGAAACGACAGATGCAGCAGCAGCGCCGTCCCCAGCGCACCCGCCATTCCCTCTCCCCACGTCCTGCGCATGCGCTTGAGTGTAGCAGAGCCTTTTTGGCATTACGGGAATTTGCTTTGCCCTCCGCCAGGGAAAATCCTTTCACCTCCCATCCGGCACGGTAGAATACGATTCATGGCCATCGTGCTTACTCTCATGCATGTGCTGGATGTGCTCTTCTTCGTCGGGTTGGCAGGCTCGTCGATCGTCGTCATCTACAGCTTCATTGAAGACACCATCGAACTGTTTGACAAAGACGAATCCTCCGTGGTCCAGACCACACCCACTCCCCCACAGGGCCCCACTCCGGGAATGGCAGCGCGCTCCTGATCCGGCCCGGCTGTTCCGGTTCTTCCACGGCGTCGTGCGCGTTGACGACGCTTCCAATAGGCTCTAAACTCAACGCTGGACGCTCGGTTTTTTCTCCCGGTTAGTCCTTGCACGCTTGGCGGTTCGGCTGCAATCAGCCTCACGTATGGGTACATCGAAGACCACGCACGCTCCCATCTCTGACCGGGTACGACTTGTCGTCGCTTCCTCGGTCATGCTCACTTTTATCTCCTTCTGGCGCGCTGCGGCCATCGTTCTCAACGATCTGGCATCCTCGGCCTTCTATGCCGGCGGCATCGCCGAAGGAGCCATCGGCCGGTCCGCACCCTGGTTCATCCTCGGAATCATGCTTTTCTCGTTTGCCGTCCGTTCGGTCTACGTCGAAAGCTGCACCATGTTCACCCGCGGCGGCGTCTATCGCATCGTCAAGGAGGCGCTTGGCGGCACCTTTGCCAAGCTCAGCGTCTCGGCCCTCATGTTTGACTACATCCTCACCGGGCCTATCTCTGGCGTCTCCGCCGGGCAATATATTGTCGGGCTTCTCAATGAGCTGATCGGTGTCGGCGCCCTGCACGGCTGGCTTCCAGCTGTCATGATCGGCTCCAATGGCCAACCCAACTTTCACTTCCCCATCAACGAAACGTCCGCATTCTTTGCCGCCATCGTCACCATCTATTATTGGTGGGAAAACATCAAGGGCATCGAGGAGTCCAGCGACAAAGCTCTCAAGGTCATGCAGATTACGACCATCATGGTCGTCGTCATCCTTGGCTGGGGCATCTACTCGGCCTTCATGCAGCATGCCAAGCTGCCGCCATTCCCCTCCACCACCGATCTGCAGTTCAGCGACTACGCCCTCGGCTTCTTCAAGGGCACCAAATTCGTCCATCTCTTTGGACTCTTCGGCATCCTCATGGCCTTCGGTCACTCCATTCTGGCCATGAGTGGTGAGGAGTCGCTCGCCCAGGTCAACCGCGAGATCGAGTATCCCAAGCTCAAGAATCTCAAGCGCGCCGCGCTCGTCATCGCTCTCTACAGCCTCATCTTCACCGGCGGAGCCACGCTGCTGGCCTCCATGCTGATTCCCGACGGACCACGCACCCAGATTTACCAGAACAATCTCATCGCCGGCCTGGCCATGTATATGACAGGCCCGGCCACGCTCAAGATTGCCCTGCGCATCTTCGTCGTCATCGTCGGCTTCCTGATCCTTTCCGGCGCCATCAACACCTCCTTTGTTGGTTCCACCGGCGTGCTCATGCGCATGGCCGAGGATGGCGTGCTCACCGACTGGTTCCGCAAGCCGCACTCCAAATTTGGCACCAGCTATCGCATCATCAATATGGTCTTCCTGCTCCAGATGTTCACCATCATCGTCACCCGCGGCGATGTGGACATGCTCGGAGAGGCCTATGCCTTTGGTGTCATCTGGTCCTTTGCCTTCATGGGCATTGCCATGCTCGTTCTGCGCTGGAAGTTCAAAGGGCAGCGCGACTGGAAGGTTCCGGGCAATCTGCGCATCGGCTCACTGGAGATCCCCATCGGTCTGGCCTGCGTCACGATGGTCCTCATCTCGATTGCCATCGTGAACCTGGCTACCAAGCGCGTGGCCACCATCAGCGGCATCATCTTCTCGGCCATTCTCTTCGTTATCTTCTCCATTGCGGAAAAACAGAACCACCGCCGCCACGCCGCCGCTGCCGCCCAGATGAAGGAGCACTTCCAGCTTGACCGCGAGGAGCGCATCAGCCGGGAATCGCTCGGCATCCGTCCCGGCGGCGTCATGGTCACCATGCGCGATGCGGCCAATCCCTTCGCCCTCAAGTGGGCACTTTCGCACACCAGCACCGAAGAGCAGGATGTCGTCGTTCTCACTGCGCGCCTGATGGGTGCCGGAGGACCGGAGTATCTTGGCCCCGATGACCAGATCTTCTCCGAGCACGAGCAGATGGTCTTCACCAAGGCCATTTCTGTTGCGGAAAGCTTCGGCAAAACCGTCTCCCTGGTCGTCGTTCCGGCCGGGGACATCTTCGCCGCGCTCGTCCAGACGGCACATGCCCTCGAGGTCGATGCTGTCGTCTCCGGACTCTCCACCAAGATGACTCCCGAGGAGCAGGCCTTCCACATCGGTCAGGCCTGGGAGTCGCTGCCGGAACCCAAGAACCAGATCACCTTCTACGTCATCAGCCAGAATGGCGATGCCCGCGTTTATCACATCGGTCCGCACGCGCCCAACCTGCTGCCCGATGACGTACAGCTTGTGCATCGCCTCTGGCTCAATCTGCGCCGTGATCCCACCATGCACGACCTGCATCACAGTGAGATCATCACCTATGCCCTCACCCGGTTGGCCAGCCAATACGCGCGCGACAGCCATGAGGTGATCGGTGACATTCGCAACTTCAAGTCCCGCCAACTGGCAGCCACTACGCGCTCCGGTCCACCGGAGTTATCCATCACACCGGCTCCAGCCACTGGCTCCCCGCGCGACTCCGCATCCTAGAACAAAAACAAATCGCTCATACAGCGCAGAAAAAATGGAGATAGCTTCCCTGGCTATCTCCTGTATCTAGTCGATGTACACGCATGCAATACGCTGTTCTGCCAGCCGTCGATGCATTGCGCTACAATGCATGCAGAAATACTTACCGTCTCCATCTTCGCTTGCTATCTCACCCCCATTGGATCACCGGCGAAGACATTTGGGTACATGGAGGAACATAGATGAATTTAGCGAAGATTCTGTCGGAGATTGATCAGGAGATTGCCCGCCTTCAGCAGGCAAAGGCACTGCTCACCGGTTCTGCACCCGTCCGTAAGCGCGGCCGTGTCGCATCCGCTCCGGAAACCACCACCACCAGCAAGCGCAAGCGCAACCTCTCGCCGGAAGGCAGAAAGCGTATTGCCGAGGCCGTCAAGAAGCGCTGGGAGCGTCAGCGCAAAGCCGGCGACAAGTAATCGCTCGCAGGCATGCAAAAGGGAAGCAGCTTCTGGCTGCTTCCCTTTTGCATTTTCCGATAACTCCTAGAGCGATTGACCCGGCTTCACCCGGGCCACGATGCTACCATCCGGCAGCAGCGCCGCCAACTGTTCCGGCGTTCCCTTCAGTGGCGGGAAGGTTCCCCAGTGCACCGGCAGAATCTGCTTTGGCTGCAGATACTCCACTGCCAGCGAAGCCTCCTTGGGACCCATCGTGAAGTGGCCGCCGATCGGAAGAATGGCCAGCTCGGGCTTGTACAGGGCCTGAATCAGCTTCATATCGCTGAAGACCGCCGTATCCCCGGCATGATAGATCACCGGACCATCGGCAATCGTTAGCACCAGGCCGGCCGCCTCACCCAGATACACAATCTGATCGCCTTCCTGAATGCTCGACGAATGCTTGGCTTCCACCATGGTCACGTTCACGCCGGGCAGCGCAACCGTGCCACCCAGGTTCATCCCGATTGTTTTTTCCGCGCCCTTGCCTGTCAGGTAGCTGGTCAGCTCATAAATTCCCACAATCGTGGCGCCATGCTTCTGCGCCACCGGCACGGCGTCAGCGGTGTGATCCATGTGTCCATGGGTCAGCAGGATATAGTCAATCTTTTCCGGCAGCACATAGTCCTTTGGATAACTCGGATTGTGTTGCAGAAAAGGATCGATCAGCAAAGTTAGCCCTGCGGCTGTCTCCACCAGTACCGTAGCATGGCCCAGCCATGTTACCTTGGTTCCCTTAAGCAGACTCATTCGTTCCCATCTCCTGTTGGCAATCTCTTCGTTGGCTTGGTTTGCGTGCCAATGACTTGGATGATCTCCTGCTGCGGAAGTTGCTTCCTTTTCCACGCACTTTGGAGGTGTCGATCGCGTCAAATTTTCGATGCGTTTGTGTTCAGCGCTGGATAATCGACTCCGAGACGCCATCCTTGGCTAGAAACTGCTTCAATCCGCTCCAGTTGGCAAAGATCCGCTCGATATTCCGGTTTGTCAGCGCGCGCTGCTGTCGGAAGGGTTGCGCCAGTTGCAGTTCAATATCGTCCGTCGGGGTAATGTGCAGTCGATAATACGGCGACTGATCCGGCATCAGCTTCGTATGAAAGAAAGCCAGCAGCTGTCCCCCCGGCACCATCACTTCATATAGCCGCTGCACCACTGGCTGCAGCAGCTCCTCCGGCAGATAATCCAGCGTCAGCCACAGAAGCACCACATCAAAGCTGCGCCCGGCAAAGTTCAGGTTCGCGGCCACAAACTCCTCGTCGCGCCAGCCGCGATTTCCCTCCGCATCCGGCTCCGTACGCCACTCCTCGCTCCAGGCATCCTGCAACAGGTCTGCCATGTAGACGCTCTGGCCCATCTCTGTCAGCTGGTTGATATTCGAGGCTGATGTCAGGCCCACGTCCAGAATCCGCAGTCCCTGCTGGGCCAGCAGTGTTTTGCGAATCGCATCCCATCCTCCGGAGTGGCGCAGCATACGTGCCGCTGCTGCCTCCGAACGGGAGCCTTCGCCATTGCGCTCAAAGAATCGCGTCAGCATGCGTGCTCAATTCCCCATCCCGATTAGGCCTGTTCCCAGCCAGCTTTCAGCGTCTTACGCCGCTCCACCGCCGACATTTTCAACCGGAGTCTCCGGCGCACGCTGTGCCTCCGTCGGCCGGCTGGCCACCTGCGTCAGGTCCACCTTGCCGCGAAAGACCGCATTGTCTTCAATTGCCAGTCGCTGGGCCCGAATATCCCCATCCACCTGGCAGCCTGCGCGCAGCTCCACGCGGCCCTGGGCCACAATGTTCCCCTGAATTCGCCCCATCACGAGCACATCCCGTGCGGTCACGTCGGCAGCCAGCACCGCATTCGGGCCAATCGTCAACCGACTCTCGCTCAGCTGAATCGTACCCTCTATCTGGCCGTCCACATAAAGCTCTTCGCTGCCCTTCACTTCTCCGCGAATCAGGACCGACTTGCCAATCCGCGCACCCGTGCTCTCCGCTGCCATGGGTTCATCCTTTTCCGGAACCTCTCTGAGGCCCTGCCCGCACTATAACAACCTCGCGCGAAGATAACCAAAGTCTTTCCCGAACAGGCTCGTGCCTCGGCGGATACCATTCCCGATTTCAGCGTACTCAGGCACCGAACAGGGAAATTCTGCAACGGCCTGCGCGCCGCTGCGTCCAATCCCCAGAAAATATCGTAGCGCTCATGTGCAGCACCCGCATCGCAGACCGTCCGCTATGCATCCAATCACCACAGTCAACACGGGCCACTCACCGGAATACCAGCAACACACCCTGCAGAATGGAGAGACTCCGCCCAAGTGCACAAGCCGGCTCTCCCATCCCGTCGCACTTCTGATCCAGTCCGCACTTTGGCTCGCTTGCTGTCTGGGCCTCTGTTGCACATGCTGATTTTTCTACTGTTCGCCTCGCTCGCTCCCGCAGTCCAGGCACAGTCTGCTGATCCTCCTCCGCTCACCCCTGCCAGCCTGCACACGCTCGTCCGCACCGTGCTGGCGCGTGAGGATGCCGCACTCAATCCCACCACCGTCTGGATGCGCTACCGCCTGCGCAAAAGCAGTCCGCGCCTTTCCACCACCAAGTGGATCGTCGAAACCCGTAACGGCGATGTTGCCCACCTGATCGCCTGGAATGACCAGCCGCTCAGCGCTGATCGCAGCCAGTTCGAGCAGCAGCGCCTGCAGTCGCTGGCCGCTGATCCTGGCCTTCAGCAACATCGTCAGCAGCGGGAGGCTGTCGACACCGAGAGGCTGCGCAAGATCATCCACGTCCTGCCCCAGGCTTTCCTCTACCACTACGCCGGCACGCTCGCCACGCCCGACGGCGCGGCCTACCGGCTCACCTTCGATCCCAACCCCGACTTTCATCCCCTCGATCTCGAAGAGCAGGTGCTCAAGGGCATGGCAGGCGAGATGTGGATCAACATTGCCGCAGGTCGTGTCGAGCGCCTCACCTGCACCCGCATCCGCGATGTCGATTACGGCCTTGGCCTCTTTGCCCGGCTCAACCAGGGCGGCACACTCCTGCTGGAGCAGCATCCTGTCATCGACGGCCAGTGGCGCACTACGCGCATGATCCTGCGCATGCAGGCGCGTGTCTTCTTCCGCGATATTCAGCTGGACACCACCCTGGAAATGTCCGATTTCGCCGCCGTACCCCCATCCATGGACTACCGCGAAGGTCTGGCTCTGCTGCGTTCGCTGCCCAGCCGCTGAATACCCTACCGCCGCTCGCGGAAGAACGCCTTCAGCAACTCGCTGGACTCCTCGGCCAGCAGCCCGGAATCCAACTCCATCTGGTGATTCAGCCTTGGATGGTTGATCACTGTCAGCACCGACCCGGCCGCTCCGGCCTTGGGGTCGGCCGTCGCATACACCACCCGATCCACCCGCGCATGCACCAGTGCCCCGGCGCACATCGAGCACGGCTCCAGCGTCACAAACAGCGAGCATCCATTCAGCCGATAATTCCCCAGCACCTGACCGGCGGCGCGCAACGCCACCACTTCGGCATGCGCCGTCGGATCGCTGTCCCGCACCACGCGATTCTGCGCTCGCACCAGCACCTCGCCCTGGTGCACCAGCACGGCGCCCACCGGCACTTCGCCCGCCTCACCGGCTGCCACGGCCTCTTCCAGCGCCATCTGCAGATACTCCAGGTCTGTCTTTGCTGCTGTCGGCATCTTTCCTCGCGTCAACCTATCTCCTGCCCTGCTTTGCCAGCCGGTTGCTGCTGCGTCATGCAGTGCAGCGCACCCAGCCCCCAGATAAAGTCCATGCAGTGGATCCCGATCACCTCGCGCTCCGGAAACAGCTCGGCCAGAATCTGCAGCGCCACGCGATCCCGCGCATCATGGAAGGTAGGCACCAGCACGCAACCATTGGCCACATAGAAGTTGGCATAGCTGGCCGGCAGTCGTTGCCCGCGGAAGACCACCGCGCGTGGCATGGGCAGCTCCACCACGGTCCACTGTCGTCCCTGGGGTGTGCGTGCGGCACGCAACCGCGCCAGATTCTCCTTCAATGGCGTGTGATTCTCGTCCTGCACATTCGGCTCCACGGCCGTCACCACCGTCTCCGCTCCCACAAACCGCGTAATGTCATCCACGTGTCCATGCGTGTCGTCCCCGGCCGTGCCGCGGCCCAGCCAGATCACCTGTTCCACGCCCAGATAATCGGCAAACACCTGCTCCAGTTGCTCCCGGCCCAGTCCTGGATTTCGCTGCTGCACCTCGCTCAACAGGCACTCCTCGGTCGTCAGCAAGCTACCCCGGCCATTGGTATCAATGCTGCCACCCTCCAGCACCACGCGGCGCATGCGTCCTCGCGCATCCACGCAGGCAGGCTGCCAGCGACGCATCTGCAGCAGCCGGGCCACGCGCTCCGGATTCCGGTCATCCATCTGCCAGTCGTCATACTTTGCCCATGCATTGAACTTCCAATCCGTCACGCCCACTTCGCCGGCAGCATTCCGCACAAAGATCGGCCCGGAGTCGCGCATCCACACACGATTCGTAGCCCAGCGGTGCCAGCGCACGCGTTCCATCGGTATTCCGGCCAGTCGCAGCATGCGGCTTGCCCGCTGCTCCAACCCTGCATCGCGCACCAGAATTTCCACCCGCTCATGGCTGGCCAGCAGGCGCACAATCTCCACATAAATCCACGGTATTGCGCCAAACTTTCCCGGCCAGTCGCTGGCATTGTGCGGCCAGGCAATCCACGTCGCCGCATGCGGCTCCCACTCGGCCGGCATGCGGAAGCCCAGCGCCTGCGGCAGACTGTCAGCCTCCCGCTCCGGCGAAGCTCCACGTACAGGTGCAGCCTTGGCCCGAACCGACTTCCCTGCTGCCTTCGCGTTCACCGTCCTGCTCCTCGCGCGCCGCCGCCCAGGAACCGCTGCGTCAGCTCACCATAGGCATCAATCCGCCGGTCACGCAGAAACGGCCAATTTCGCCGCGTCTCCTCAATCAGCGATGGCTCCACGTCCGCGACCACAATCTCTTCCGCATCGTGCGAGGCGCGGGCCACAATTCGACCAAAGGGATCGGCGATAAACGAGCCACCCCAGAACTCCAGTCCCTTGCCGCTCACTCGATCTCCGCGGACATCGCCGTGCTCCATCCCCACTCGGTTCACCGCGGCCACATACACACCATTCGCAATGGCATGGCTGCGCTGGATCGTCTGCCAGGCATCGTACTGCGCTGCGCCAAACTCCGCCTTCTCGTCCGGATGCCAGCCAATCGCCGTCGGATAAAACAGTGTCTCGGCACCCTTCAGTGCCGTCAGCCGCGCTCCCTCCGGATACCACTGGTCCCAGCAAACAAGCGTTCCGATGCAGCCGACCGAGGTCTGCACCGACTGGAAACCCAGATCGCCCGGCGTGAAGTAATACTTCTCGTAGTAGAGCGGGTCGTCCGGGATATGCATCTTCCGATAGACCGAGGCAATCGAACCATCCCGCTCAAAGGTCACCGCCGTGTTGTGATACAGCCCTGCCGCACGCCGTTCAAAGAGCGAGGCAATCAGCACCACCCCGCAACTAGCCGCCACCGCGCCGATGCGCTCGGTCACCAGGCCGGGAATTGCCGCCGCCAGGTCAAACAGGTGTGTATCTTCCCGCTGGCAGAAGTACTGCGCCTCAAACAGCTCCGGCAGGCATACCACCTGCGCGCCCAGCCCTGCGGCCTCACGCACTCGGTCCATCGCCACCTCCAGATTCTGCTCCGGATCAGCTCCCATTCTCATCTGCACCAGCGCAATGCGATAACCACTTCCCTGCTTCATGCCATCTCCCTGCCTTTCCTCTCATCCCGATTGTGGATTCCGCCACACATTGCTGCCGCTTTGCGCCACCCTGCCTTGGCTTTTGCGTGTCCGGTCGCCAGCCGTCCCATCTGGTGCAACGACGGACACGTTGTTCCCCGCTCCAATCCGGACTGTTTCCCCGTACGTGCCGTCTTCGCCTGCCCGTTTTGGCCAGTCGTTTCCAGTTTCCCCGGCACAGCGTATTCAAATCCTGCCAGATGTCGGAAGTGGCTTTGCAGGGGCATGGTTGCTGCCTTTGGCGCATTTGGCCAGCTCTGGGTAACCCTTCCGAACGACGGCAGCCAACAGGTGGATTCCCTGCCTAGTGTATCGAATCTGCGACCGGCTTTGCTCCGTCCCACGGTCGAATTGCCAGTGGTAAATTCCGGGTGTTAGCCTCATCTTGTTTCGAGCTTCTTGGCTCGATCCACATGGCTCGATCTTTACAGCCACAGCGGTGCAGCCACATCTCCGGCTCAACCCTCCGTTGAGCGCACGGAAAGGATAGAAACCAGCGCAATGCAAAGTACCTATAACGGACATTCACTCCCGGCAGACGGTGCCCCCATTCAGTACTCCAACGGCCAGTTCACCGTCCCGGAGAATCCCATCATCCCTTACATTGAAGGCGACGGCACCGGCCGTGATATCTGGAAGGCCTCCCAGCGCGTCTTTGACGCCGCAGTGGAAAAGGCCTACGGCGGCAGGCGCTCCATCAAGTGGTTCGAGGTTTACGCCGGCGAAAAGGCATTCCGCAAATACAGCACCTGGCTGCCGGATGATACCGTGGCTGCGGCTCGCGATCTGCGCGTCTCCATCAAGGGACCGCTCACTACGCCGGTCGGCGGCGGCATCCGCTCGCTCAACGTGGCACTGCGCCAGATTCTCGATCTCTACTCCTGCGTGCGCCCGGTCAAGTACTACGCCGGCGTCCCCTCACCGGTAAAGCATCCGGAAAAGCTCGACATCGTCCTCTACCGGGAAAATACCGAGGACGTCTACTCCGGCATCGAGTTCAAGCAGGGCACAGAGGAAGCGGACAAACTCATCACATTCCTGAACACCGAGATGCTCAAGGGCGGCAAGAAGCAGATCCGCACCGACTCCGGCGTCGGCATCAAGCCCATCTCCATCACCGGCACACGCCGTCTGGTGCGCGCGGCTCTGCGCTTTGCCCTGGAAAGCGGTCGCAAGACCGTCACCCTCGTGCACAAGGGCAACATTCAGAAGTTCACCGAAGGCGCCTTCCGCGAGTGGGGCTATGAAGTGGCTACGCAGGAGTTCCGCGATCAGGTGATCACCGAGCGCGAAAGCTGGATTCTGGGCAATCTGGAAGCCAATCCAAATCTGAGTGTTGAGGAGAATGCAGCGCTCATCGAGCCTGGACTGGAGTTTGCCAACGATGAGTTCCGCAATGCCGTCTATGCCGAGGTGCGCAACGTGATTGCCTCCATTCAGGCCACGCACGGCAACGGCAAGTGGAAGCAGCTCATCCTGGTCAACGACCGCATCGCCGACTCCATCTTCCAGCAGATCATCATTCGCCCGGAAGACTATAGCGTGCTGGCCACCACCAACTTGAACGGCGACTACATTTCCGACGCCGCCGCAGCCCAGGTCGGCGGACTTGGCATTGCGCCCGGAGCCAATATCGGGGATGGTTATGCAGTATTCGAGGCTACCCACGGCACCGCACCCAAGTATGCCGACAAGGACATGATCAACCCCGGATCGGTAATTCTCTCCGGCGTCATGCTGCTGGAGTTTCTGGGTTGGAAGGAAGCGGCCAGACTGATCGAAACCGCGCTGGAAAAGACCGTGCTCGCCAAGACCGTCACCTACGATTTCGCCCGTCAACTGCAGGGCGCAACCAAGGTGGGGACCAGCGAGTTTGCCACCCGCATGATTGCCAACATGTAACCCCGCCGCCCGGATCGCGGCATGGAAGGGAGAACTATGCGTAAGAAAGTCAGTATCGTCGGCGCCGGCAATGTGGGCGCCACTGCAGCCCACTGGATTGCCTCCAAGGAACTGGCCGATGTCGTGCTGGTTGATATCGCCGAGGGGATTCCGCAGGGCAAGGCTCTGGACCTGCTGGAAGCCATGCCCATCGAAAAACGCGATGTCCATGTGACCGGCTCCAACGACTACGCCGAGACGGCACATTCGGATATCGTCGTCATCACCGCCGGCCTGCCGCGCAAGCCCGGCATGAGCCGCGATGATTTGCTGCATACCAACTTCAAGATCATGTCCGATGTGGTTGCCAAAGTTGTGGCCCAGTCCCCGGAAGCCATTCTGATCATCGTCTCCAACCCGCTGGATGCGATGGCGCAGGCTGCCTTCCGCCAGT
>JAKBAG010000260.1 GCA_021809235.1 Acidobacteriota bacterium | reverse complement strand
ACGTCACCGCATCGGAGACAGTAGGCGTCTGAAGACACTTGCACCGGCGCAGAAAACTGGACACACACTCCAAGCCAGAAGGCAGCCTTCATTGGCTGCCTTCTGCGCTTGACACGGTTGCTCATCGGCTGGCCGTTGATACCAGCCGGAGAATCGCGTTGCCGTGCGCTGGCAGGGTTAGCTGTCGGATCGTTGCCTCAGGTTTTCCATCCTGCATCGGCTGCGCAACCACTGCTTCAGCCGGCAAAAGCTGCCGTAGTGTCGCCGTATCGATCGCAATGGTCTGTGACTGTTCGCTCAGATTGAAGACAGCCAGATAGTGGCCAGCAAATTCGCCGGAGGGAATTCGCGACTGCCAACAGCGCATCTGGGACCAGCCCGAAGGCACATGAGCCATGGGGGCGCCATCGCCCTGCTGGTTCAGGGCAATGCGCAGCCGGTCCTGCACCATCTGTCGCAGTCCCGGGTCCAGTTGCGTCAGATTTGCGCCTAGAATCAGGGGCGAGCGCGCAATCGACCACAAGGTGAACTCGGTCTCTTCCTCGGTGGGCGTGAGCCGTGAGAGGCGCGGTTTGCCCCAGCCGGGATGCGGCTCCAGAACGCCAAACGGCAGCATGTCCTCATCGGGCCAGTGTCCGGGAGCAGCCCAGGCATTCCACTCCGCCAGCCGATCAAAGGCCTGCCGCGTGCCCAGCGGAAACTCCGATTTCCCCTTTTCCGGCACATGCGACCATACATCCCAGTGATCGTCGGAGATGCGCCACATCTGCGCATATTTGGCTACCTCTGCGGCGTGGCCCAGCGCGGTGGGCCCAGGCGACAGGCTCAATAGGATGGGTCGTCCAGACTTACGAATGGCAGATGCAATCTGGCGAATCTCCGTGGCCTTGTAGGGATGGTCGGAGATGCAGTCCACCTTGAGAAAATCAATGCCCCAGGAGGCGTAGAGGCTGATCATTGCGTCATACCAGGCCTGGCCGGCAGCATTGTCCCGCACACCATAGTTGCCATCGTCCCAAGGACAGACATCGCTGGTGTCACCGGCCTCGGAGGCGGTGAACTTCGAACCGGCTATGGGGAGATTGCGGCGTACGCTTTCGCGCGGGATGCCCCGCACCAGATGAATGCCGAAAAGCAGTCCCTGAGCATGTACCCAGTCTGCAATAGGACGCAGGCCGACACCGCCACGCGCAGATGGAAAGCGGTTCAGAGCCGGAATCAGACGCCCGTTGGCATCCAGAACAAAATGCTGGAATGGGGCACCCGAGGCAAGCGGGTCCTGCATGTACCATCCCTCATCGATGACCGCATATTTCCATCCGCGGGAACGCATGCTGGCCAGTACACGCACGTTCTGACGAAACTGGGCCTCAGTAATCGTGAGCCCATAGGCATCCCAGCTATTCCAGCCCATGGGCGGAGTAGCGGCCAGTTGCGACGATGCGCCAATGGCAGGAAGTGCGATGAGCAGAAGCAGGACCGCAGTGAAGCAGAGTTGCCCGATGCGGGTGTGCAGAATGGAGCATGAAAAAAAGCGACGCAATGGCATGCCAGCATCGTATCGCAAGAATGGCGGCTAAGGGCTGCCCGATGCGAAGCGCTGTGCCAGTGCTATCCGCAAGTCTGCTAATCTTCCACTTGAGGCATCACGCATGTGGAATAGAATCCCCTGCCGGGCGCGCTTCCAAACTCGCGTTCTCTGGTTGCTGCTCACGCTCTTTGCCGCGGTTCCAGCCGCCAGCCTTGCCCAGCCACCGGTGCAGCTTCCGGTGCTCCACAGCGAACATGGCCCAAACTCCGCCGCAGCGCAACGCGCCCATTATGTGGTGCTGGTCTCGCTCGATGGCTTCCGCTGGGACTATGCCGTGCGCGACCATGCCACGCACCTGCTGCAACTGGGCCGGGAGGGTGCCTGGGCGCCGGACGGCATGCTGCCCAGCTATCCTTCGCTTACCTTTCCCAACCATCTGTCGCTCATCACAGGACTGTATCCGGAGCATCACGGAATTCTGGCCAACAGCTTCCTGGATCCGGCCCGGACTTCCGCCGGAAGATCCGATCGCTACTCCATTCGCGATGCTACAGCGGTGACCGATGGAAGCTGGTACAGCGGGGTTCCGCTGTGGTCGCTGGCAGAGGCGCAGGGGATGCGAACGGCCTGCCTCTTCTGGCCCGGCTCTGAGGCGGAAATAGCCGGGGAGCGGCCGTCGGAGTATCTGCGATTTGACGATCACATCGACGAAAACCTTCGCCTGAAGCAGGTGATTGCCTGGCTGCAGGAGCCAGCGGCAACACGGCCGCATTTCATTACGGTTTACTTCTCTGATGTGGACCACGCCGGTCACGCCTTTGGTCCGGACGCGCCGCAGACCCATGCCGCTATTCAGCACGTAGATGCGCTCGTGGGGCAGTTGCAACAGGACCTGCAGCAAACCGGACTGCCCGTGGACCTGGTGGTAGTGAGCGACCATGGCATGATCGCCACGGAGGGGCCATGGATTACGCTCAGCGACTATGCCGATCTCAGTGGCTTTGCGACCGATGGTCCGCTGCTCTACGGTAAAACAGAGGCGGACCGGCAGCGTGTTTACGACCAGCTGAAGCATGCCTCAAGCAAGTTTCAGGTCTATCGCCTGCGCGACGTTCCGCCGGAACTGCACTACAGCCAGAATGCGCGCGCCGGAGACCCTGTCGTGATTCCCACCGGCCCCTATGCCATTCGTGCTGTGGCTCCCGCCAACGGCAGACCCGATCATGCACCCATTCCCGGCTCGCATGGCTACAATCCGCGCTGGATGCCGCAGATGAAGGCCAGCTTCTTTGCTGCAGGGCCGGATATCCAACCAGCAAGCCGCGTCGCTCCGTTTGAGAACGTGAACCTCTACCCCTGGATAGCAACCATGCTTGGCCTGCATCTGCCCACCGGTCCACTGACCGTGGACGGCAAACTCAGTATTCTTTCCAGCACACTGCGGCAGCAGCGCATCCCCCAATCCTCCCATCCGGCAGACAAAACGCAATGACATGCATCCTTGGCATCGATGGTGGTGGAACCAATACGCGCGGCATCATCCGACGCGGCTCGGAGACGCTGGCCCATGCACAGTGCGGTTCCATTAAGCGCCTGCGCGTGGGCGCAGAACAGGCCGCAGTCAATCTGCGCAGCCTGATGCGGGAGCTGTATCAGCAGGCCGGCATCCATCGCCTGGATGCGGCCACAGCCGGCATTGCCAGCGCATCGCTGCCAGGCGTGGCCGAGTGGATACAGGAGATCTTTCACGAGTGGAACGTGGAACGCTTTGAGGTTGTCGGCGACGAAGTCATTGCACTGGATGCGGCCTTCCACGGTGGTCCTGGCATTCTCCAGATTGCAGGCACTGGCTCCAACTGCATTGGCCGTGCGGAGTCCGGTGCGCTGGAGTCTGCCGGTGGCTATAGCTCCACTCTGGGCGATGAAGGCTCTGGGTACTGGATTGGCCTGCATGCGGTACGGCGGGCGCTACGTGCCTTCGATCGCGGCCAACCCACGCATATTCTGGACGAGGTTTCCGCACAGTGGCAAACGCCGACGCTGAGCGACCTGGTGCAGTACGGCAACTCCACTCCCGGCCCTGACTTTGCCGCATTGGCGCCCATAGTGGCTAGGCTGGCAGACTCCGGCGATGCCGTCGCTCTGGATGTTCTCAATCAGGCAGCAGTGGACCTGGCTGATTTTGTGCTCACCGTGAGGGCAAAGCTGCGCAACTACGACGCACAGTCGGCCGAGATCCCGGTAGCCTGGACCGGCAGCGTTCTGGAAAAGATTCCGCTGGTTCGTGAACAGTTCACACGGATTCTGCAGTCTGATGCACCGGGAATCCAAGTAGCTACCACGGCTACGATTGCCATAGAAGGCGCCCTCTGGCGGGCGCAGCAGCTTGCCCAATAGCGATGCGGCATTGCTGGAATAAACAATCATTCCTGGCCATTGCTACGCGACCCGACCGGCGCTGATCGATGCTACCAGCCTTCCGGTGGAGTCCAGAGCCACCAGATC
>JAKBAG010000024.1 GCA_021809235.1 Acidobacteriota bacterium | reverse complement strand
TGGCCGAATACAGCCAGGCAACGCTTGCCGAGCGGAAGGCGGCACTGGAAGCACGCAAACGAAATCAGTCTGACGCCACCAGCCACGCAGCGGAGCAACATATATCCAGCCCCGCAAAGCCAGGCCAGCGTCGCGCGCTGCTGCACGGCAGACCCATGCCGCCGCGGCAGGGATCGGCGGTGCCACGATGAGCCCTCTCAACGTCCGCAAAATTCCTTTGCAGGAGCTGCGCAAACTGCTTTTCTCCGCGCGTGGTCTGCACATCGTGCTCTTCAGCGCCATGGCCATCACCACTCTCCTGCTGGGCGTGCGCGTGGTGCTTGACTGGCGTACCACCAGTGCCAGCAGCCAGGATGAGCTGGCCTCCACGCAAACCCGCATTCGTACCCTGCAGATGCAGTTGAAGCCGCTGGCCGGGTTAGACAAGCGCGTCGCAGCCTCGCGCAAGCAGATTGACCAGTTTTACATCGACCGCATTCCGCCCAACTACTCCTCGATTGCCGCTGAGCTGGGAACACTGGCCTCGCAGTCCTCCGTCCGCCTCACGCGCGTGGAGTACTCGCAGGCACCCGGCTCCGTCGACCTGACCGAGATTCGCATGGATGCCGGACTCACCGGAGACTATCCCTCCATCATGCGCTTCATCAATGGCATTGAGCGAAGCAGGACCTTCTTCATCATTCGTGCCATGGCCCTCACCGGACAGCAGGGCGGACAAGTGGCGCTGCGCTTGCAGATGACGACCTGGCTGCGCCCGGCCGATGCCGCTGCCAGCGGCCTGCCCATGGCCAGGCCCGACTCCGCGAAGACGACCGACACTGCCTCGGCTTCGGAGGGCAACTGACATGGCCGCGATCAAGCTCGGCACGGAGAACAAGCGCAATGTCATCCTCGCAGTCGTTCTGCTGGCCGTCGTCGCCTACATGGCGCTCAGCCAGTTGCTGAGCGGCCCATCGCGCCCACCCGCGGCCCCGGCGCCGCAGACCACCGCACCCACGCCACGGCAGCGCACGCGTACCACGACCAGCATCTCCACCGTCGGCGAGGCGCACAAGCTGCCTTCGATCGGGCTGGACCCAACGCTGCACCTGGAGCGGCTGGCAGCCAGCGAGTCCATCGTCTACGAAGGCACTGGCCGAAACATCTTTTCCATGGACTCCACGCCCATGCGCATCGAGCAGGCGCTTGCCTCGGCACGTCCCAGCCAGCAGAAGTCCGCGCCCGTTTACACGCCTCCGCCGGTACCCCGACCACCCTCGATTCCGCTCCACTATTTCGGCTATTCCGTGGCCAAAGACGGTACGCGGCGCGCCTTCCTGCTCAAAGGCGAAGACATCTTCGATGCCGGGGTCGGCGAAATCGTGGACCATCGCTTCAAGATCGTTTCCATCGCTCCCACCGGTGTGCAGGTTACCGATCTGGGCTACAACAGCACCCAGACGCTCCCGCTGGAGTCCAACTAGCATGCACGCTCCGTGCCCAGCAAGCCAGAAGCAGCCTCAGCCCGATACCGGGTTGGCCGCATTCGCACTGCCCGGCATCGGACTCGATCCATCGGCTCCCGCCAGGCTGCAGGCACGCGCCCCGCGCGAACAGGGCTACGTCCTGCTGGCTGCGCTCTTCATGGCCTTCCTGCTCGCGCTGTCGCTCTCGATCGCCGCGCCCCGCATGGCCGCTTCCATTGAAAAGGATCGCGAACGCGAGCTGATCCAGCGCGGGCTCCAGTACCAGCGCGCCGTCCAGCTCTATTACCGCAAATTCAGTGCCTTCCCGCCCACCGTCGATGCCCTGGTCAAAACCAATACCATCCGCTTCCTGCGCAAGCGCTACAAAGACCCCATCACCGGCAAGGATGACTGGGTTCCCATCCACATGGGCGAGGCCAAAACGCCGATTCTGGGCTTCTTCGGCCAGCCGCTGGCCGGGGCCGGAATGACTGGCGCCTCCACCATGGCCGGCGTCGGCCCGAGCGGCGGCAATGCCAACGTGGGCACACCCGCCGGCGGACTGGGCTCGTCCTCTTCGGGATTCTCTCTCGGCTCCTCTGCCGGCGGCCTGGGCAGCACTCCCGGAGCAACCGCAGGTGGCTCTTCCCCTTCGAACAGTGCCTTTGGCAGCAACTCGCCTTCCGACTTTGGCAGCAGCAGCTCCCAAACCTTTGGCGGTGCAGGCATCATCGGCTTCAAGATTCCCAGCAACAAGCAGGCTCTGCTCGAGTTCAAAAAGCAAAAGCACTTCAACGAATGGGAGTTCTATTACGACCCCAGCGAGGAACAGTTCCTCTCCGGCAACGCCGCACTTGGCCAGCCCATTCCTGTCGCCGGATCGAACAGCGCCACCACCTTCACGGGCAGCACCTTCGGCGCGGCGCCCGGCGCGGCTGGTTCCGGCAGCAGCTTTGGTTCCAGCGGCAGCTTTGGCTCCAGCGGAGGCTTTGGCTCCAGCCCATCCAGCGGCTCCTCGTCCCCGCAGCCGCAATCGCCCCAGCCCTGATTTCCTTCGCCTGAGTCGATGGCAGCCAACTTCCAAAGGCGCTGCCTCTGCCACTCGATCCATCCTGTTGCCCAAAACACCAATGCCGCTCCAGGGAGCGGCATCGAGTGAACTTGAACTGTCTTTCCGTGGTCCAGTGCGGGTCGCTTCCACAGATACCTGTTCTGTGGATACCTGCCCGGCATCGCGCCAGGCCGGCTTACACGCTGAACGAGGAACCGCAGCCGCAGGTGCTCTTCACGTTCGGATTCTCAAACTTGAAGCCGGCAGCCTCCAGCGTCTCCACATAATCCACGATGCAGTTGTTCAGGTACATCAGCGAGGTGGAATCAATGAACACCTTCAGACCGTCGTAGGTGAAGACCTTGTCCATCATGCCTGCCTGATTCTCAAAGGCCATCGAGTACTGGAAGCCCGAGCAGCCGCCACCGACCACGCCCACACGCAACCCGGCAGGAATCGGATCCTGGGTCGCCATAATCTCCCGCACCTTTGCGATTGCCGACGGGGTCAGGTTCAGCGGCAGGGATTTTGTCTCCGGTGTCAACGATTCGATTGCTGTGGCCATGTTCTTCTCCTTGGGGGCGAACTCAATGCCCTACTACCAATTTAGCTCCGGTTTCGGCGCAGAATCAAGAGCATTTTGGTCCGAATTCACTCTATGAGATGCCAAAGCGGACCGCCAGGTTTCACTTTCTCAGCCCATGCAACCCCGGCAGCGGAGCAGTTCCCGGCCACAAACCCCGCCGCGACCAGCAGAAGCAACACATATCTGTGTCCAGGATCACAGAAAAGATTGTGCCGCAGAATCAGAATCGCGCTATAGTTGTTAGCCGGGCGGCCCCGGCTGCCTGTGCCGTGCTGGAATTTCTGCTGAGGCCTCCAGGCTACTCCGCGACCCTGCTGTTCGGAACAGCGCAATCGGGACCGAACCGGACCCCTTACGGGGATGTGGAGGAAGTCATGCACATCGTTCCTGCACTCTGGATTGCGTGGGGAATTCTCGCAGTTGTCACCCTCGCGCTGTACGGGTATCGTGCTTCCCTTACCCGGGATGAAGAAGGCCAGATCTTTCTTGACGAAGCCTTCGATCATGAAAAAGCCATACAAACCGCAATTGTCTCGCGGGTCAATCGCATTGATCCTCTTGTCAGAACCAGCGTGGCGCTTACGGCCCTGCTCACAGCAGCCGTGATTGTCTACTACGCCTGGGATATGACCCGATCGCTGTTCAGTTAACGAAACGCAATCATGGGACTGCCGACTGCACGCCAGCAGGAGGCAGTCCATCCTGCGTTCCATAGAAGCGATGCCTTGCCTTTGCCGGAATCGCTTGCGGCGGGTCGCTTCATCCGGCTTACACGCACGGAGTCGAGCTCCCTGTCAGCCTACTGCACCTGCTGCTGGGCTCGATACCCGCTGCGATAGATCAGGTCATACTTCAGCGCATGGTGCTTCTGATCCTGAAACCGCATCGGACGCCCCTCGTTGTCGACCAGTTCCACCTGAATCCTGCGAAAGCTGCCATCCTGGTCGCTGTTGGTTGGGTGGTAGACCAGTTGATACTTGAAGCGGATAGCCTGGTTGATCACGCCCATATCGTCCGGCAGCTCCCCTTCAAAGCGCGGTGCAAAGAACATGCCACCCGTCATCTGGGCAAAGGTGCGCATCTGATTGTCCGCCTGCAGATACGTCACATCGGAAGCCGCAAACCGCGGCGAGCCTCCCAGCACAGCACGCAGAAACCCTCCCGTCGAAATGCTGTAAATCGTCACATTGGGCGTCTCGCGAATCTTCTGCAGTACCTTGTCCAGTGTGATCCGGGAAAAGGTATCGCGCCCGGAGCCGATCAGCAAAATATACTTCTGCCCTTCGATGCGGCTCATTCGATCCAGCGCCTGGTAGAGCGCATCAAAGAGATTCCGCTCGCTGAAGCCAGGCAGCGTCAGGTCGTCGATCCCTTCGATGACCTGATTCTTGTCCTGCGTAAAATCCGTAATGATGTGGGTTCGCAGATCATAGGTCATCAGCGCAACATAATCCTGCGGCCGCAGCTGCTGGGCAAAGGCCCAGGCAGCATTGCGCATGTCATAGACAAATCGATAGTTCGTCGCAGCAAACTCAGCCAGAATCAAAGCGGTAATCGGTGCCTCCACGCGCTTGAAGCGGAGGATCTTCTGCGGCTTGCCGTCCTCGTAGACGGCAAAGTTCGCAGCACTCAGATCGGGAACAAACTGGTGCGTCTTTTCCAGCAGCACTCCCACATCCACCGTTACCTCCGGCACATTCACCTGCAACGTCAGATTTCCCAGCCCCGGCGGATTCCGCAGTGCCGGTGCTGGCAGTGGCGGTGGCGCATCCTCAGTCTTGCGCTTCAGCCGGGGAACAACCACAGCTCCGGCATCCTCGTTGGGTCCGGCATCATCCACGGAACCGGAAGCCGCAGCCGATGCGGTAGAAGCCGGCGATGCCGACATCGGCTGCGCGGCAGCTCCAGACTGCGCGGCTGGTGTTGCCTGGTCAGCCGCCTGCGGCGATACCTGCCCGGAGTCCGCATCGGAGTCCGCATGGGCGGCCGGGTGCTTGCGATGCAGCACCGGCTGCGAACTGTCTGCCCCTGAACTCTGCGCCCCCGTCGAGCCGGCACCAGCCTGCCCTGCGGACGATTGCCCGGTCAATCTCGGGCTGGCCGAGACAGCCACCGAAGGCAACAGGAGTAGACCCACCCATGCGGCCAGTAAGCCAAGGCGAATTCTTTTGACAGCAACCATGGGAAACACCCTGCCTGAAACGTCCTTCGACTGCCATTCCCTGCTCCGGACTTCGCAAGCCCGGAAGCACTGTCCATAACTCCTGCTCCAACCGGCCCGGCGCCAACGCGTCTGCCGCGATTCCGGAAGGAATCGGGAAGTTCCGGAGAATCGATCCGCAGAAGGCAGGCTCTGCCGTCTACATTAGTAGACGTGAGCATCGTTGCCCAAAGAAAATTTCACCGCATTTTTGTCCTTTTCAAAAAAACCGGCGCCGCTGTGGGTACGCTCGTGGTCTGCCTGTCCACAGTGCAGGCCGCAAGCGCAGCACTTCCGGCAGCCCCGCAGCCGCCCGCTTCCACCGGTGGGGTTTTCCCCCTGTCGGAGGTCCATCGCGGGCTGATGGCCACTGCCTGGACGGTCTTTGAGGGGACCGCGCCGGAGCCCATGCAAGTGGAGATTCTGGGCATTCTGCGCGGAGCACGCGGACCCGGGCGCGACCTGATTCTGGCCCGCCTGCAAGGTGCCAAACCGGAGTACACCGGAGTAGTGGCCGGCATGAGCGGCAGCCCGGTCTATGTGGGCAATCGCCTGATGGGCGCACTTTCCTACCGCATCGGCCAGTTCAGCAAGGAGCCTATCGCCGGCATCACGCCCATCGAACAAATGCTGGAGGTGCGCGATCAGATTCAGTCCTCCGGCATCGCTGCATCGGCTGTAGCCGCAGTTCCGCAGCAGATGCTCCCGTACAACTCGCAACAGCAGCCCGCAGCGCCTTTGATTCAAGCCATGGACACACCGCTGCTGATGAGCGGGTTTTCCGACGCAGCCATCCAGCTCTGGCGGCAGCGCATGGCCGGTACCGGGCTGGAAAAGATTGCCGTCGGCGGTCCGCTCGGCAACTCCGCCAGCGCCACTGAGGACCACTCCCCGATTCTGCCCGGCTCTGCCGTCAGTCTGCAGATGGTGCGCGGCGATCTGGAGATTGCCGCCACCTGCACCGTCACCTACGTCGA
Organism: Acidobacteriota bacterium; assembly: GCA_021809235.1. Classification (GTDB taxonomy): domain Bacteria; phylum Acidobacteriota; class Terriglobia; order Terriglobales; family Acidobacteriaceae; genus Acidicapsa. Next base: position 13,297 of record JAKBAG010000024.1, on the reverse strand, counting down.
CGCGCATCACCTGCTGGCCTGCGGCCATCCGGTGCTGCAGGCCGGCAATGTCTCGCTGCCCATGACCCGGGCAGACGTAGTGGCTACCCTGCCGTCGCCGCTCAATGCCTTCAAGATCATCAATACCGGGGCCACCATCGGCGCATTCACAGAAGATCGCGATGCAGCCATCGGTGGACTCCTCGGTGCGCATGCGGCGATGATCCCGATTCGGGTTGCCGTGACCACCGGCACGCAAACCGTAACCCACCATGTGGAAATCCTCAACCTTCCCACGATGACCTCTTCCGCGCTGCTGGTCTCCGTCTATCAGCTGCTGCTGGAAACCAACCAAAGCTCAGCCGATACCAGCTATCACGTAACCGGGACCATCCGCCTCACCGGAGCGCCGCCGGTTCCCATCGACAGTTGGGGAACGCCCGGCGGAAACATGGCTCCACAGCTGGCCGCTGCCCTCGGAGTCGGATCCGCCTTCGATGCACTCTACGCCAGCTCGCTGCGCACTCCGGCTGCCGTTTCCATTGCCGGGCTCGATCTGCATATCGACGCGCTGACAGGGAATCGCGCCACCACGCTCGATGCCGTGCGCCTGCTTTCCTCCGGCATTGTCCACGCCGGCGATACCATCGCGCTTGAGGCTACCGTGCATCGATGGCAGCAGCCGGCACAGGTCGTGCATCTGCAGGCCCGGCTGCCGCAGAATCTGCCGCCCGGCACCATGCGGATTCTTGTCAGCGATGGCGCCACCCTCGATCGCACGCTGGCGGCCACAGCACCCGGTCATGATCCGGCGGGATTTGCCGCCATGCTGAACCGCATGCAGCAGCAGCATGCCCAGAACCGGCTGTATCTCAGCCTGCTGTTGCCGCAGGCACAGGCCTCGATGGACGGTCGCATTCTCTCCGATCTGCCCTTGTCCATGGCCAATGCCATGGAGCCGCTGCATCAGGCATCCGCTGCCGGACTCAACGGCGAGTCGCTGCAGATTGCTGACAGTGTCCCGGTCGATGGGGCGCTGCGCGGCTATCGGACACTCGAACTGCACATCACAGCCGGGGGCGGGTTACACTAGGGAGAGTCCACGGGATGCCTGCGCTTCTGGCATCTCGGCGGCGCGCAGGCGGCACGGGCAATTCCGCCCCCTGCACAACTGTCGTACTTTGGGGCCATTCAGGAAGTTCCGGGGAAGTGTGATGAAACAGATTCAAGGACTAGCAGCCCATGCTGCCGGCGCAGAGCTTCTGCCTTTTCGCTACAATCCAGGCGAACTCAAGCCGCAGGAAATCGAGATCCAAATCACCCACTGCGGCATCTGTCACAGTGATCTGCATCTGATCTCCAACGACTGGGGAATCAGTCAATTTCCCTTCATTCCCGGCCACGAAATTGTAGGCAAGGTCACAGCCCTCGGCTCTGAGGTCAAGTCGCTCGCGATTGGCCAGCGGGTTGGCGTCGGCTGGCAGTCCAACTCCTGCGGACTGTGCGAATGGTGCTCCCAGGGCATGGAGAATCTGTGCCCCACGGCAGAGGCTACCTGCGTCCACCGGCACGGCGGCTATGCCGACTCTGTCCGTGTCAATGCCCGCTTTGCTGTTCCGGTTCCCGATGCGCTGTCCAGTGAAGGCGCCGCACCGCTGCTCTGTGGCGGCATCACGGTCTACTCCCCCTTGCGCAGCCATGGCATCAACCCCTCCTCGCGGGTGGGCGTGGTGGGCATTGGCGGTCTGGGGCACATTGCCCTGCAATTTGCACGGGTCTTTGGCGCAGAGGTCACCGCATTCTCCACCTCGGCTGCCAAGGAGGAAGAAGCACGCGCGCTCGGCGCGCACCACTTCGTCAACACGCGGGAAACCAAGGCCATGCGCGAAGTCGCCGGACGCTTTGACTTCATCCTGACCACCATCAACGCGGACCAGGACTGGATGAGCTACGTCAACGCCCTCCGTCCCACCGGAACGCTTTGCTTCGTCGGTGTCCCGCCCTCGCCGGTCACCTTCCATGCCTTCCCGCTCATCTCCGGCGTGCGCACCATCACCGGAAGCCCGATCGGCAGCCCGCACCGGTTGCGGGAGATGCTCGACGTCGCCGCCCGTCACGGTGTCAAGGCGCAGACCGAATCCTTCCCCATGCAGAAGGCCAATGAGGCCATCGAAAAGGTGAAGAAAAACCGGGTCCGGTATCGCGCCGTTTTGGCCAACTAGAGCCGGATCCCGCTCCCCGATTGGAGGGCATGGCGCGCATTGCCGCCCGGCACTGTGCGCCACTCTGCCGTCGCTTTTAGTACACTCAGCCTCAGCATGAATTCTTCCTCTTTGGCACGCCGCGCCTCCCTTGCAAGTGATGTTTCCGGCCTTCCCCGCCGGATCGTTTCCCGCCGCCCCGCGCAGGCACTTCTGCTGGGACTGCTGCTGGCAGCTTCCGGTCTCTGTCCGGCGCGCGCGCAGGGAACACAGCTCTGGACACAGTCGGCAGCCGAGTTAACCAAAGGTACACCGCTCGGCGTCTCTGTCTCCTCCGATGGCATTCTGCGCCGCGGACCCCTAGCCACGCAGCTGCAGCAGACATCCTCCACCTTTGTCTGGTCCCTGGCCACCGATGCCCATGGGCAGATTCTGGTCGGCACCGGCACACCCGCCTCCGTGCTGCGTCTCAGCCCGGATGGGAAGACGGCCACCACGCTGCTGAAGACCAAGGCGCTGGCCATTCAGGCGCTGGCCGTGGGTCCGGACGGTGCCATCTACGCGGCGACCATGCCCGAGGGCCGGGTCTATCGAATCGATCCGGAGGCGACCTCCGCCCTCGATACCGAAACAGCCAAACCCATCTTCGATCTGGGAGCCGAGGATCATCCAGCAGAAAAAGCCGCAAAGAGCCCCGCTGCAACCGGCAAAGCGCATTACATCTGGGCCATGACCTTCGACGCGTCAGGCCGCCTCTATCTCGCCACCGGCGGGCCGGGAGTCATCTACCGCCTGGACCCACGGCAGCCGGCCAGCACAACCACCCGCTTCTTCGTCAGCGATGAGCAGCACATCCGCTCCCTGGCCTGGGACAAAGCAGGCAATCTGATCGCAGGCAGTGACGGCTCGGGGCTGGTCTATCGCATCCGTCCGGATGGCAAGGCGGTCGTCCTCTTTGCCGCGCCTCACCGCGAGGTCACCGCGCTGGCCGTCGATAACCAAGGCACCCTCTGGGTGGCCAATGCCGGAGACAAATCGCACACCCCGCTGCCCGCATTGCCGGTCTCCAGCGGCGGCCAGAGCATCACCATCACCTTCAGCCAGCCCGGCAGTGTCCAGGCGGCCAATGCCAGTTCCACGCTTCCCGATGGAACCGAAATCGATGCGCTGACCGACGGACAGGCCCCGCGCAAAATCTGGCAGGGGCATGACGAAATCGTCTACGGGCTGGCGGCCACGGCCAACGGCCTTCTCGCCGTCACCGGCAATCAGGGCAGGATTCTGCTCATCCAGAAGGATGGCGTCGAGCGCGACCTGGCCCATGTGAATGCCCAGCAGGCACTGGCTCTTGTCCCCTCCGGTCAGGACTGGCTGATTGCCACCGCCAACCCCGGCAGCGTCTATCGACTGGCCGATGGCGGCAGCAGCTCCGAGCATGCCTACGCCAGCAGCGTTCTGGATGCCGGTGCGCTCGCCCGCTGGGGTCGCGTCGAGGTCGATCCGGACTCCACCGGCTACCACCTCTGGACCCGCTCCGGCAACGTCGAACAGCCCGTGCGGCGGCAGAGCGACTGGGGCTGGACCGACTGGATGCCGCTCAAGGACAACCAGATTGCCTCCCCTGCCGGGCGCTATCTGCAGTGGAAGGCCGTCCTCGATCCCGGCGGCCATCTTTCCGGCGTCGGCGTCAACTACCTCCCCGTCAATGCCGCACCAGTAGTCGATGCCATTGTGGTGGCTCCCGGAGCCCGCTACGCACCGCAGCCGGCCTCCAGCAGCTCGCAAACCGTCAACATCAGCTTTCCGAGCAGCAGCGACAGCACCGCCTCCGATTCCGCCTCAACCAGCAGCCCACTGCAGGCGCAGAAAGATCGCTCCGCGGTCACCGTCCGCTGGGCGGCACATGACGACAACGGCGACACGCTCTCCTATTCGCTCTATCTCCGTGGCGACGGAGAACAACGCTGGCTCCCCCTGAAGCGCAATCTGCAGGAGAAGGCCTGGAGCTTCGATGCGGACACCATCCCCGACGGCGGCTACCAGGTACGTGTCGTGGCCAGTGATCTGCCCTCGCACACCCCCAAGGATGCGCTTGAGGGCGAGCTTACCAGCGACCGCTTTGTGCTCGACACCACACCCCCGCAGATTCAGGACCTGCACGCCGGTGCCGTCACCACTGCCTGTTCCGCAGCAGCGCACTGTATCCCCGTGGAGTGGTCGGCTCAGGATGCAACCTCGCCCATCGAACGCGCCCAGTACTCGATCGATGCCGGTCCCTGGCAGTACGTCGAGCCGGTCGGCAGCCTGTCCGACGCGCGCACCGAGCACTATCGCCTGCAGCTCCCGCTGCCGCAGCAGGACGATCCATCCGCCGAGCACCGGATCGCCGTCCGCGTCTATGACCGCTTTGACAACGCAGCCGTGGCCAAAATTCTGGTCGCGGCAGCTCCGGCGGCCAACCGCAGCTCCACCCAGTCCGGAGCCGGCAAGTGAAGCTCAGCTTTGAACTCTTCTTCGCCGTGCGCTATCTGCGCGCGCGGCGAAGACAGGCGGTCATCGGGCTGGTCACCGCCATTTCCATCCTTGGCATCGCAGCCGGTGTCGCGGCCCTGATCCTTGCTCTCGCCATTACCAATGGCATGCGGCGCGACCTGCAGGATCGCCTGCTCGGCAGTTCCGCGCACATTGACCTGCTGCGCACCGACGCGCGCGGCATACGCGACTGGCGACCGCTTGTCGATCGCCTGGGCAAGCTACCCCACATCGTTGCCGATGCCCCCGGACTCTATGAGCAGGTGCTCGTGGCGCGCGGCCCGCGCGACGGCGGTGCCTTGCTCAAGGGAATCCTGCCTGCCGAAGAGGATCGCATCAGCCATCTGGCAAAGACTGCTTCCCCGGCAGGAGCCTTCGCGCAGCTGGCTCCCGATTCCCCCTCCCAGCCCGGCGCAGCGTCCAGGCCCGGCGCAGCGTCAGACACAGAGTCAGCGCCTGCGACTGACGCCCAGCTGCCGCCCATCATTCTGGGCAGCGATCTGGCCGAGACCATCGGAGCCTCCGTCGGCGACTCCGTCATGGTCATCAGCCCGCAGGGTGAACTCACACCCCTGGGTATCGTTCCCAAGTATGTGCGCTTCCGTCTCGTCGGCATCTCCCATTCCGGCTTCTACCAGTACGACTCCGGGATGGGATACATCCGGCTCAGCGATGCCCAGCGTCTCTTTGCCGAGCCTGACCTGATCACCGTCATCGACTTCCGCGTCGATGACATCTACGCGGCAGACCGCATCGCTCGCACCGTCGAGCAGGCCGCAGGCAAGGGCTTCCAGGCCACCAGTTGGATGGAGGAGAATCACGAACTCTTTCGCGCTCTGGCCCTGCAACGGGTCGTCACCTTCCTGATCCTTGGCCTCATCGTGCTGGTCGCGGCGCTGAACATCCTGATTGCGCTCACCATGATGGTGATGGAAAAGACCCGCGACATCGCCATCCTGATGAGCTTCGGCGTCGAGCCGGCACAGATTCGCCGCATCTTTCTCCTGCAGGGACTGCTCATCAGCCTGATCGGCACCGCTCTGGGCCTGGCGCTCGGGTATCTCGGGGCCTGGATCGGTGGGCACTACCCGATCATCCATCTCTCCGCATCCCTCTACAACCTGGATACGCTGCCCTTTGCCCCCCGACTTTCGGACGGACTGCTCGTGGCCGCTGTCTCCATCGGGATCGCGCTTGCCGCCACGCTTTACCCCTCTTCGGCGGCGGCACGCATTCTGCCTGCGGAAGCCCTGCGCTACGAATAAACGATTCGCCCCGATCGCGCCCTTGCGTCCTACCAGGGCGTGATAATGCCGCCCACTGCATGCCGTGGCGGCAGCTCGATTCCGCGATGATCCACCGAAGGCGTCGGCCTGGACTCCTCCGTCCGCACCGGCTCCGGGTCTGGCACCAGCGTGCCGCCGCAGGCCGGGCAGTGCTGGGACGCGGCGACAGCCGCATCGACTATTCGGGCATGGCATTGGGAACAGATGCAGCGCATGCCAGCAGAATAACGCGCCCGGATGCCTCGTGCCGATACACTGAAGTCATGCCGGAATCCTTTGCCCCTGCGGCCAGCCCCGCCACGCCCCTGCCTGGAACCATTCGCATGGTAGCCATCGATATGGACGGGACGCTGCTTCCCGACTTCAGCACCGTGGTCAGCCGCCGCAATCGTGAGGCGCTCCGCGCCGCTCAGCTGGCCGGCATCCGGATCGTCATCGCTACCGGCCGCCGACAGGCCTTCACCGCGCCGCTGCTCGAGGGCGTTGGCCTCGATCCGGAGACGCCGCTGGTCACCTCCAACGGTGCCGTTACGCGCACCTTCCGCGGCGACCGCCTCGACTTCCGGCATCTGCGTCCGGAACTGGCCCGCGCTCTGGCAGGACTGCTGCGCGGCACCGGCATGACGGTCTTCACCCTCGATCGCGCCGAACCGCCCGACCTCATCGTCGAGGACATGGCCATCGCGCGCGGCAGGCTGGCCAAGTGGGTGGAAGCCAATCGCGGATCAATCCGCGCCGTGCGTCCCATCGAATCCGCTCTGGGCGACGAGGTCGAGATCATTCAGGGCATGGCCGCCGGTACTTTGCAGGAGATGGCCGAGGCCGATCGCCGCCTCTCCGACTGCACCTGGAAGGATGAGTTTGCCTGCATCCGCACCGCCTATCCGGGCCACGATCTCTCGATTCTGGACCTGCTGCCGCCCGGCGTCTCCAAACGCTCCGCCCTGGAACGGCTGGCCGCACAGTGGCGCATTGCCCCCGAAGAGGTGATGACCATCGGGGACAACTGGAACGATGAAGCCATGCTTGACTGGGCCGGTACCGGGGTGCTGATGGGGAACGCCACCGACGAACTGCTCCAGTTGGCCCCGCAGCGCGGCTGGCGCATTGCCCCGCGCAACACCGACGACGGCGTGGCCGCCATGCTCGAGCTGGCCATCGCCAGCCGCAACCACACAGCAAAGTGATACAGTTTTTCAAGGAATTTCCCATGCCCGGTACCCAACTCCAGCCCGTAATTCCCACCTGCCGCCCGACTCGCAGCAGCTTCGGGCCTGCCTGGGGATGGCTGGCGACGCTCGTGCTGATCTCCGGAGGAGTCCTCCACGCCGCCGAGCGCGTGCAACTGGCCAATGGATTCACCATGCGCTGCGATCATCATGCGCTGGTCAACGGGCAGCTCCGCCTCTATTCCGATCCGGCAGGCAGCAATTTCCTGGACCTGTCTCCGACCTCGGTCGTGCGTTTTGAAGCCCTGCCGCCGCAGACGCGCACGCCCCAACCGACGCAGTCCTCCGGCGGCACAGCCATGCCGCAGCGAGCCAGTACCAATGCCACCGTTGTGCGACAACGGGCCATCCTGCCATCCGCACCTCTGGATCGCTGCATTCTGCAGCCCATCCTCCGCTCCGCAGGTCAGCAGCACGATCTTGACGTGGATCTGCTGGCCAGCATTGTGCAGGCAGAGAGCGCGGCACACCCCCGCGCCGTCAGCCGCGCCGGGGCGCAGGGGCTCATGCAGCTCATGCCTGTAACCGCCCAAACCATGGGCGTGCGCGACGCCTTTGCCCCGGACCAGAATGTGCACGGCGGCGCCGCCTATCTGGACTGGCTGCTCCACCGCTACCACGAAAATCTCGCCCTTGCCCTGGCCGCCTACAATGCCGGACCCGGCGCCGTCGATCGCTACCATGGCATGCCACCCTATCCGGAGACACGCCGCTACGTGGCCCGCGTCATTCATCTCTTCAACCAGCGCGTCCGGCAGCGCAGACAGCTCGCTCTGGCCAGCCTCGCAGCGCCGGACCACGGCCATGCCCCAGTGCGAGATCATGCTCAGCCGTAGCGCCTGCAACCGCCCCGTCATCGGCGGCCCGGCCACCACCGCCCATTCCCTTTCGGCCACGCAACGGCCACAGGCAGGAGTCAGGTTTGAAGCGTAATCGTCTTTTCTTCGGTCTACTGGTTCTGCTCGTGCTCCTCGCGCTGGGCGTCTATGCCCAGCATGAGCATCCCTTCAACTTCCGGCACTTTGCCCAGGACTTTCAGCGTGCCGACTGGCGGCTGGTGGCTCTCGGCGTAGGCTGTATTTATCTCGGCTTTGTGCTGCGCGCCCTGCGCTGGGCTCTGCTGCTGCGCGCCAACAAGCGGGTGGCCCCACTGGCGCTGCTCGGTGCCCAGGTCATCGGCTACACCGGCGTGGCCCTCATTGGCCGCCTGGCAGACCTCACACGTCCCTGGCTGGCCGCTCGCAAAACCGGACTTCCCATCAGCTCGCAACTGGCCGTCTACGTCGTGGAGCGGCTCTTTGATCTGGGAGCCATGGCACTGCTGTTTTCCACGGCCATTCTCTTCGGCGGCAGCAGCCTGCCCCATCCGGAGATCTTCCGCAAGGTCGGCATCTGGAGCATGGCCGCTACCCTTGCCGGCGCCGTTTTCCTCCTGCTCATCCGCGTCTCCGGCGGTCTGGTTGCCAGCTTCTTCCAGAAGACGCTCGGCGTGATCTCCTCCAGCCTCGCCCATGCCGTCGCCGACAAAATCCGCAGCTTCCGCACCGGCCTGAACACCCTGCGCACCTGGGCCGACTTCATCGGCGCCCTCGCGCTTTCCGTCGCCATGTGGCTGCTGATCGCCGCCGCTTACATCCTCACAACGCGCTCCTTTGTCGATCCGCCGCTGCATTCGCTCACGCTCTCCCAGGGCATGGTGCTCATGGCCTCCAGCGGCGTGGCCAGCGCCGTGCAGCTTCCCGTCGTCGGCTGGTTCACGCAGATCGGCATTGTCGCCGGACTTCTCGTCCGCTTCTTCGGAGCCGATCCGGAGTCGGCGACCGCCTGCGCTGCCACCCTGCTCGCTGTCACCTTCGTCAGCATTCTTCCCGTCGGGCTGGTCTGGGCGCAGGTCGAGCACATTGACCTGCGCAAGATTGCCGATGAAAGCTCCCATGTCCGCGAAGCGGACGCCGTCCCCCCCCGGACGAGCACGTACCCGACTCACTCGGATCATGACCCGGCCGGAGCCGCACCCGACCCTAGCCAGCCCGTCGATTCCCTGCAGCAACCGCCGACACACCGGCTACAATGAAGGCGATGAAGTGCCCTTACTGTGGTTTTGCCCAGGACCGCGTGGTCGACAGCCGTGAAAGCAAAGAGGCGGACTCCATCCGCCGACGCCGCGAGTGCGAGAAATGCCTGCGTCGATTCACCACCTATGAGCGCATCGACGAGATTCCGCACATGGTCGTCAAAAAGGATGGTCGGCGCGAAAAGTTCGACCGACACAAGGTGCTCAGCGGCCTGCTTCGCGCCTGCGAAAAGCGTCCCGTCTCCTCCACCCAGCTGGAGGCCATCGTCGATGCCACCGAAAGCTTTCTGATCGAAGCTCCCGAGCGGGAACGCAGCACCGGCGAGATTGGCGAACTCATCATGAAGCAACTCCGCCTGCTCGATACCGTCGCCTACATCCGCTTCGCCAGCGTCTATCGCGACTTCAAGGATGTCCATGAGTTCAAAGAAGAGCTCGAGCAGTTGCTGCTCACGCGCGAGCGCAACGGACGCAACAGCAAGTCCTGAATCCCCGCATCTGGAGCGGGGATTCCTCATCGAACGTTTCTATATCGAATCCGGAATTCGGCGTAAAAATGCGCTCCGCGCGGTTTTCGCCGTATCCACACTCCTGTACACTAGAAGGTTCCCATGAATAATAACCAGTCCTTATCCTCTGCCCCCGACGCAAACCAGCCGGTTTCCGTAGGCATCCTTGGTGCAACCGGCATGGTTGGCCAGCGATTCATCCAGCTCCTGGAAAATCACCCCTGGTTCCGCATCACCTGGATCGCCGCCAGCGACCGGTCCAGCGGCAAGCCCTACGCCGAGGCGGCCAAATGGCGGCTGGACACCCCCTGCCCGGAGCGCATCGCCTCCATGGTGCTTTCCCCGGCAGAGCCGGACCATGCTCCGCGCGTCATCTTCGCCGCCCTCGACGCCGACATCGCGCGCGAGATGGAGCCACGATTTGCCGCCGCAGGCTGCGCGGTCGTCTCCAACTCCAGCGCCTTCCGCATGGCGCCCAGTGTTCCCCTCGTCATTCCCGAGGTCAATGCCGACCACCTGCATCTGATTGAAGGCCAGAGCTGGCGCCGTGCCTCCGGTGGCTACATCGTCACCAATCCCAACTGCTCGGCCATCGGACTGGTCATGGCCCTCAAGCCCATTGAGGACCGCTTCGGCATCGAGCAGATCTTTGTCTCCACCATGCAGGCCGTCTCCGGTGCCGGGTATCCCGGCGTTGCCTCCATGGACATCCTTGGCAATGTCGTCCCCTACATCAAGAACGAAGAGCAGAAGATGGAGGAAGAGACACTCAAGCTGCTGGGTCGGCTCCAGGGTGAAGCCATTCAGCCGCTGGCCGCGCGCATGAGCGCCCACTGCAATCGCGTCGCCGTCGAGGACGGACACACCGAGAGCGTCTCCATCAAGCTCCGTCGCCCCGCCAGTCGGGAACAGATGCTGGCAGCCTGGGCGGAGTTCCGTCCCCTCGCCGGCCAGGACCTTCCCATGGCTCCCGCGCAGCCGGTCGAGTGGCTTGGCGCTGAGGACCGGCCGCAGCCTCGCCTCGATCGCAATCGCGGCGGTGGCATGGCCGCTTCCGTCGGCAGGCTGCGCCCCTGCGGACTGCTGGACTGGAAGTTCACCGTCCTTTCGCACAATACGATTCGCGGCGCCGCCGGTGCCGCTATCCTGAACGGGGAATTACTCCATCGCCTGGGCAAGCTGCAGGGGCAGCCTGTCGCTGCCAGGTAAGCACTCCCGCAGCTCCGGGCCGGACTGCAGCGCAGACAGTTCCGGTCCCGTCTGTCTATCGAATCTGCCGCTTAGAGGATGATGCCTGTATGAGTCTCGTTGTCATGAAGTTCGGTGGCACCTCGGTGGAGGATGCGACAGCCATCACGCGCACTGCATCGATTGTCGCCGGTCGCGTTGCTGCGGGAAAACGCCCCGTGGTCGTCGTCAGTGCCATGTCCAAGGTCACCGACCAGTTGCTGGCGGCCGCCGCTGCAGCCAGCCGCGGAGACAGGACCGGCGCGCTGGCCATCAGCTCCCGCCTGCGCAGCCGGCATCGGGATACGGCCGCCGCACTGCTCAAGGACGCGGCCACCCTGGCCGAATTGCAGACCTGGATCGAAGGCGAATTTGACGCGCTCGACGAGGTACTGCGCGGGCTGGCAGCCATTCTAGAACTCACGCCGCGCATCTCCGACCTGATCGTCAGCTACGGCGAGCGACTTTCCAGCGCCATGATTGCCCGCGCCTTTGCCGAGCGCGGCCTCAATGGCGAGCACGTCGATGCGCGACAGGTCATCATCACCGACTCCCAGTATCAGAAGGCCATTCCACAGGATGCCCTTATCGAGCAGCGCTGCACCGAGCGGGTGCTGCCACAGGTCCAGGCTGGCAAGGTCCCTGTCATGGGCGGATTCATCGGCAGCAACGAGGCCGGCATCACCACCACGCTTGGCCGCGGCGGTTCGGACTTTACCGGCGCGCTCGTCGGCGGTGCCCTCCGCGCCGAGGCCATCGAAATCTGGACCGACGTCAACGGCATCATGACCACCGACCCCCGCATCTGCCCCGATGCTCTGCGCGTCAAGGTCATCAGCTTTGAGGAGGCCGCAGAACTGGCCTACTTCGGCGCCAAGGTGCTGCATCCGGCCACCATTCTGCCGGCGGTCCGGCGCAACATCCCGGTGCTGGTGCTCAACTCACGCAATCCGCAGAATGAAGGCACGCGCATCATTGCCGTGGCTCCGCACTGCAACAGCCCTTTCAAGTGCATCGCCGTCAAGAAGAAGCTGACCATCATCGACGTTGTCGCCAGCCGCATGCTCATGACGCACGGCTATCTGAAGTCGATCTTCGACATCTTCGACAAGCACCAGTGCCCGGTCGACATGGTTTCCACCAGCGAGGTCAGCGTTTCGCTCACCGTCGATGCCACCGACAAGCTGCCCGCCATTGCCGATGACCTCAGCCGCATTGCAGACGTCAAATACGAAGGGCAGAAAGCCCTGATCTGCATGGTCGGCGAGGATATTCGCGGGCAGAACGGGATTGCCGCGCAGGTGTTTGCCGCCATGCGCCATGTGAACGTACGCATGATCTCCCAGGGCGCCAGTGAGATCAACATGAGCTTCATGATCGAGGAGTCCGATGTGGAAGAAGCCGTGCGCTCGCTGCACGCCTGCTTCTTCCAGAATCCCGATCCCGCAGTCTTTGACGTCGAAGCGCGACAGGCGGCTGTCGCGCAGTAACCGCCTGCACCGCAGGCAGGCAAGCATAAGCCGTCACTTCCCCGGAGGTTCCTGATGTTGATGCTGGTGCTGGGCAAAGGCAAGACCGGTAGTCTGGTGGCGCAGATCGCGCGTGAACGGGGCCACTCCGTCCGCGTGCTCGACTGGAAGGAAAACGCCGGTGCCGGCGCTCTCACGGCTCCCACGCTCGCTCACATCGACGTCGTCGTCGACTTCACCAACGCCGAATCCGCGGTCGAAAACATGCGTGCCTGTCTTGCTCTGGGGGCGCGTGTGGTGGTGGGCACCACCGGCTGGTATGACAAACTGCCGGACATGAAGGCGCTGGCCATCCGCAAACAGGGCGGCCTGCTCTACGGCAGCAACTTCTCCATCGGAGTCCAGAAGTTCTTTCAGCTCGTCGGCCAGCTTGCCGGTCTGCGCGACTACCAGTTTTCCATCTCGGAAACGCACCACGCCACCAAGCTCGACGCTCCCTCCGGAACCGCGTTGACCCTGCGCGAGATTCTGCAGGCCCGGCATCCCCAGGCCCACATCCCCATCACCTCCCATCGCGACGGCGACCACAGCGGCCTGCACGTGGTCCAGGCCGCCGGCGACTCCGACCGCATCGAGCTGCGGCATGAGGCCGACGACCGCAGGGGCTTTGCTCTGGGTGCCGTGCTGGCGGCCGAGTGGCTGGCTGGCAAAAGCGGCGCCTGGGATTTTCGCGAGGTCGTCGATCAGGTACTGGCCGGGCACCTCTAGCCAGCCTCTCGCACCCTGGCCTC
>JAKBAG010000259.1 GCA_021809235.1 Acidobacteriota bacterium | reverse complement strand
GCAGGGATTGAGAATCCAGGAACCCTTAAGGTGAAAGCCATATTCGCCGGGCAGCAGGGCTGGGCCGAAGCCGGGTAGGATGGTCGTCTCGCGGCGGGCGATCTGATGCAGCATGCGTAAGGCGATGGAGGTGTAGCCCGGTAGATGCCAGAGTCGGCCAGCCTCCAGCAGATCATATGCGATCCAGAGATCGGAGTCGGCTGCGGAATTGGCATCCATCTGGCCCCAGGTGCCATCCTTGCGATGACCCCACTCCCAGGCGGGCAGGTGCGGGCCAAGATTGCCGCCGGCTAGATTGGACTGGGTCCAGGCAAGTACCTGATCGAAGCGGGCTCGGTCGTTGTTGACGAGGGCGAAGAAGAGCGCGTAGCTCTGGCCTTCGGATGTGGTGCGGTTGGCTCCCTGCGGATCAATGACGCGGCCATCGGAAGAAAGAAAGCTGGAGGCATAGGCCTGCCAGAGCGCAACCGGACTACCGGAGGGTACAGCAAGGCTCCCACGGGAAACGGTAGGCGGATATGACTGCGCGAGAGACGCCATTGCGGCGCCACACAGCAGAACAAAGCCGGCTGCCAGCTGCTTGCATTGCACCATGCGTACCTTGCCTATCCTTCCATTTGCAGTCGCTTACGGGCGTGTTCCCGCAGCCAGATTCTGGTCCACACCGCCAGCAGGAAAGCAATCAGGGTGACCAGAATTGCCGCCAGCCAGGGGACATCGACAAACCACAGGGTGAGGCGATTCCACCATGGCAACATCCCAACATGATAGACGCTATTGCCGATTCGGAAGGACTGAAAATCACTGCCATGGAGAACGGTGACGGTTCCGCTGATGTCACTGGCCTGCTGCACCTTGAGGAAGGCGTCAATAAAGGTGGTGTAGGTGGTAGGGTCCTTGATGTTGATGACGACGACGGTACGACCGGATTTATAGGGCGACTCAATGCCTTCAATGACGGAGTCCGGAACGCCGGATGCGGTCAGCTCACCGGATTCGGAGTGGTCGGGAGTGGGAATCTTCCACCAGGCATGATGCAGCGGCGTGAGCAGTCCGAGCGTGTCGCGTACCTGCACCTGTCCGGCACGGACATTCACTGGGAGCGAGCTTCCAAGGCGATCAAATGCGGGCTGATCCTCCCCGGTTCCGAGAACGAGAAAATCGGTGTCGGCCCCCTGCTTCATAGCGTCCGCCGTGGCAACGGAGACGCGCAGAACAGGCATCCCGGTCTGACGGGAAAAGTGGCCCATGAGGGTGGCAAAGAGCTCAATCTCCTGCGCGGTGGGCGTGGGCGGCAGGACAACCGTGGTCTGGCTCAGGTCGGCAAATCGGGTGAAAGGGAAACCGGCGTTTGAGAACAGCTCGAGATTCGGCAGCGATACATAATGAGGGTATCCGCGCAGGTCTAGATAGGAGTCACGCATGATGGCGCCCTGCATGTTGATGGGCGTCGAGTCATTGCAGCCGCCCTTCTTGAGCAGCTGGAAGGTGAAGTCAAAAGAGAGCGAGTTGGAAAATGGCCGGAGGTTAACGACCGGCACAGGAACCTCGGTCTTGACGACGCGCGCCGGATCAGGCCCTGGAATCAGGGGCAACGAGCCGAGGAAGGCGTTGTTCACGCGTACCTGAATGCTGGAGATGGGGCCGATCGGGATGGAGTTGTAGCGGTAGACCATCTTGAGGATGGCGTTGGGCTTCTGGACGAAAAAAATATCCGGTGGGATGCGGAAGTAAACGTTGAGCGGGGACGACCCATCGTTCTGGAGCGAATCGACGGTGGCATAATCCCAAAGCGAGATGGTCTGATCGGTGCGGGCCCAGCGCGGAGCATCATCGGGCTTGGAAATGTTGGGAAGAATCAGTTTGTTGA
This sequence comes from Acidobacteriota bacterium, assembly GCA_021809235.1. Classification (GTDB taxonomy): domain Bacteria; phylum Acidobacteriota; class Terriglobia; order Terriglobales; family Acidobacteriaceae; genus Acidicapsa. Next base: position 2,206 of record JAKBAG010000259.1, on the reverse strand, counting down.
TGGTAGAAGTGGGTCCCTGCAGCAGGTCAGAGCGCAAAGCCACAGCCTGAGCAGCAATCAGGGCCTGATCGGCGTTGGCGCCGGTAATGATGAGTACCTTGCTATAGGTGTCATTGGGGTTAGGACGCATGGCCACTGTGGGCTGCGTTACATTGTTCAGATCGAGACCACCCGGCAGCATGGAGGGGTTTTCCGCAATCAGGATGCTGTCGCCCTCCGGCAGCGCTCCAATGTAGGTGGGAAATTGCGAAGGACGGCTCTCGGACTCCATGCCGAAGTAGGAGGCGACGATGCCGGCAGCCTGGATACCCTTGAGGCTGGGTGCGGAGGCAAAGACGATGGGGATCTTCGGTGGATCGATGGAGTCACGATCGAGAAAGGGCAGCGGCAATTGCTTCAGATCATCTGCAAGTGGCAGGATATCGCCGGCCACCTCCAGATAGGAGGAGTTGTTGACGCGCGCCCAGAGTGCGGTATTCGCCGGGTCTTCGCAGACCATGGTGTAGTGACCGATGAACTCAACGGTAAATTGATTGCGGCGAACGAGCAGGTCAGCCGGCACGTCGAAATCCGCCTCCATGTCACGGGCGCCGGTAGTGGTGTTTTCGTTCGGCGGGTACTGGATGGTGGCAAAGAGTGTGCCGTTCATCAGCAGTCGGATGTGGCTGAGCTGAGGCAACAGCGCAGGTGAAAACGAGTAGGACAGATGCATCTTCGCTGTGCGCACGACGTGAGTCTGCTTGAGATTGAAGAAGACACTGGTCTGGGTGTCGATGCCGCGCAGCTCCATGTTGCCGGAGCCGACCTGCTTGAGCGTGAAAACGTCATGAAACTGGCCGGGCGGAGGTGGCGGAATGATGGGGAGTGTGCTGACCTGCCGGGCTGGCGCACCAGTGGCAGTCGATGCCGGAGCCTGCGCAAGGCTGGCTGCAGCCCGTGCGGCGGCAGCACGGGCTGCAGCAGCCGGGGATGAGGCACTGGCGGACTGGGCTATTGCCAATTTCAATGCTGGATGGAAGACGGCAGAACGATGCACCGCTGCATGGGCCGTGCCGGATGCAAGCCCAAGCAGAGCCGGCACAAGCAACGCCACGACTAACAATAGGCTGGCGGCGCGGGCGGCAACAGCGGGTTTGGACTTCTGCTTTTTCCTGCCCGAAAGATTGCGGACAGGAAACAACATGCTGCCGAGCATCATGCGGAGGCCACGGAAGCTGATCACAAAGATACGTCCAAGGCTGCGCATGGGCTGGTCAATCTCGCGACCTTCGCCCCAGCCCAGCCATGTATCGGCGCGGGAGTAGAGAATGGTGGTCAACAGCTCCTGCTCCTGAATATTCATCTCCTCGAAGCGCAGACGCAGCAGCGTACCCTCGACCGAGACGACGGAGACAGGCAGCGCGCCATCCATGAGGGCGTTGGCAAAACTGATTCTACCGAACTCCCCCTCACTGATCTCTGCCGGAATGGGCAGCCGCAGTGAGGTGCCGCCGCTGGAAGCGTCAATACTGGTACCGCGGACGCGACGGCCATCCTGAAAGACGATCTCCACCTCGGCGACCATGCGCACGCGGACGTGCTGGCGGAGCTGCTGCATCTCGCGCGAAACAGCGACGCAGACACCAAGCACGACAATGTTCAGGAAGCACCAGATCAGGTTCATGACGACGGTGCCGGGACGGTCGCGATCCCAGATGAAGAAGCGCGGGATGGAGATGAGCAGCCCCATGAAGTTGAAGAAGAGCAGGGCCAGAAAGGGCTGCGCAATGCGGCGGTCAAAGAAGCTGCGCTTGATGAGTCCGCCCTTGGCGGTAACGTTGAACTTGCCGAGCTTGGGGTTGATGAAGGCCAACAGCGTGGGCAGAAGAATGTAGGGCGACAGGATGGTCTCGTAGATCTCGTTCCAGAAGGAGTGCCGATGCTTGCCCTGGACGCGGGAGTTGGTGATATTGGATAGCGTGAGATGAGGCAGCGCGTAGGCGAGAATGGCGGCCCAGTAGCCGGGAACGTTCGTGTCCGACAGCAGCAGGTAGATGAGCGGCGCGGTAAGGAAAATGAGCCGCGGCAACGCATACATGAAGTGCATCATAGCGTTGAAATAGCAGAGGCGCTGCTCAAACTTGAGGCCGGGAATGAAGAGCGGATTGTCGACGCGCAGGATCTGGATCATGCCGCGTGCCCAGCGGATGCGCTGGCCGACATGGGC
>JAKBAG010000023.1:17747-19586 GCA_021809235.1 Acidobacteriota bacterium | reverse complement strand
GGCGAGGTCAGCCGGGTAAACAACGGCTGGCTCAGCTTACGGAACAGGACCCCGAGGGCCTGCGGCGGCGCAAGCTTGCTGCCCCACCCCAGCAGGCGAGGAATCTGCTGGAAACTGTTGTATCCGCCAAACAATTCATCGCCGCCCACGCCGGAAAGCGCCACCTTGAAGCCAGCCTCTCTGGCCATCTTCGCCACAAAGTACGTATTGATCGCATCGATGGTCGGCTGATCCATCGACTGCAGAAACGGATCCGCAACGGCAGCAAAGTCTGCCGCAGAAACCACCTGCACCCGGTGCGGAATCCCGTAGTGCTTCGCAATCAGCGAAGCCTCCTCCGTTTCGCTGTTGGCCGTATGCTCATAGACATCAAACCCCAGCGTCAGTGCGTGCAGCTGCTCGGCTGGCAGCGTGTCGGAAGCGATACCCAGGATGGTCGAGGAATCCAGACCTGCAGACAGAAAGACAGCCACAGGAACATCGGAGAGAAAGTGCATCCGGATGCTCTCGTACAGAGCCTCCCGCATCTCCTCCTGCATCGCACTCTGCGTGACATCTCCCGCCTGCTCCGCACCTGCGGCAAAGCTCTTCGCCAGCGAGGCAAACTGCCTGACCCGCACCCGATCACTGCCGGCCTGCAGCCACATCGAGTGGCCTGCACGCAACGAATGGATGCCACGATAAAGCGTATGCGGCTCCGGCACGCTGCCCCACAGAAAGAACCCTGCATGTCCTGCTGGCGATGGCGAAAGATCTACCCCCGGAACCGGAAGCAGCGCCTTTACCTGTGAGGCAAACCAGATTCCGTCCTGAGTGCGCGTCACATACAGTGGCTTGATGCCATACGGATCGCGCGCCAGAAACAGACTCTTCTCGACTGTATCCCAGATGGCAAACGCATACATGCCGCGCAGCATGGGCAGCATCTCCGGCCCATACGCCTCATAGAGCGCCAGAATGCATTCCGTATCGGACGTGCCTGCAAACCGATACTCCGGCACGCGGGCGCGAAGCTCCGCGTCGTTATAAATTTCTCCGTTGAATACGATCGCATAGCGGCCGCCGGTCGAAAACATCGGCTGCGCTCCGGACTCACTCAGGTCGCGAATCGACAGCCGCCGATGCAGCAGCAGCACAGAGGCTTCCGGATCGCTCCAGCGGCCACTCGCATCGGGGCCACGCTCACGGATCGCATCGAAGACCGCAGCTACGGTTTTCTCATCGGGACGTACCTTACCAAAGGCAAAAAATCCTGCAATTCCACACACAAACTCCACCCTCCTCGGGGCGGTTCAATTCCACAGAAAGAGCACGAGAGCAGATCGAGAATAAACCGGAAAATGAACTGAAAATGAACGACTTGCACGAATTTCTTGAGTGAGTCAGACCGATTATCCCATGAATTCCAACCCGCTTTTTGCCCCCACAGGAAATATTTTCCCAGTGGATGATCCATACTTCCACGCACAGGAATGCGCATCTCTGGCGGGGTCAGGGCAAACATGCACTCTGGCTTGGAGTCCTGTATCCATTCACGATTTGCCCGGCAGCCTTTCGCACAAGGAACGCCGCACGCTCCTGTCTTTCACCGTGACGATCCTCTCCGTCACGGCATCCACTGCGGCTGTGACCGAAAGCATACGCTAGAGCAGAAACCGCATAACTGTCCCCAGCGGCAGAGATCTCAGGCTGGATTTTTCCTCAAGAAAAATCCACCTTGTCAGATCCCGGACCGGGTATACCCCTGCGGATTCTGCTTTAAGGCTGCGTCGGTGCCGCGCTCTGCATCATGTCCAGCAGAGTATTGGAGGGCAGCGAGGCCCGTATCACCACCCGATT
>JAKBAG010000023.1:0-17647 GCA_021809235.1 Acidobacteriota bacterium | reverse complement strand
CGCAGCGGTTGAAGATTCAGGTAGAGAATGCCATCCGACTCCGGCAATAGCCGCGCCGCTTCCGGTGGGGACTTGAAACGCAGAAAGACGGCCAACGCAATCACGGCCAGAACCGCGGCGACTGTCCAAAGCAATCTACGTGTGCGACGAAGCATAAGAGTTCACCCGAGAATACCGCAGAACCCAGTTACATATGGCTGCACTCAAAAAGCCAGACCGGAAGGATTGTAAATAAATCGTTTAGACAAACGAATGTTTACGCGCCCCCGGTCAAACGCTCCAGAATCGTGTCAAAGTCATCCAGCTGCGCATACTCGATGATGACCCGGCCCCTGCCATTCTTGTCCTCCACCTTCACGCGCATGCCCAGCGCAGCCCGGAGTCTTTGCTCGGCGTCTGCCACATTCGGGTCCACCTGCGGCTCTGCGCGCTCCTTGCCCGCACGCTTTGGCTCGTCGTCCAGCACTCCGGGCCGATAGGAGCGAACCAGAGTCTCCGCCTGCCGAACGGATAGTCCTGCGGAATACATGCGCCGCGCGGCTGTCTCCATATCCGAGGCCGTCTCCAATGCAAGCAATGCGCGTGCATGCCCAAAGGAAAGCTGCCCACCTTCGACCATCTCCTGGACCGCTGTCGGCAGGCGCAGCAAGCGCAGAAAGTTGGCAATCGAGGATCGATCCTTGCCGGTGCGAATGGCCATCTGCTCCTGCGTCATTCCAAACTCCCGGCTAAGCCGATGGAAGGCCTTGGCCTGCTCCATCGGATTCAGGTCGACGCGTTGCAGGTTCTCGACGATCGTGATTTCGAGCACCTGTTCATCGGAGACCTGGCGAAGAATAGCCGGGATGGCAGCCAGTCCAGCTCGCTGCGCCGCCAGCCAGCGCCGTTCGCCGGCTATGAGCTGGTAGCGCGACAGGGGCAACGGCCGCACCAGAATCGGCTGAATTACGCCCGTAGCGCGAATCGAATCGGCTAGCTCATCCAATGCCGCATCGTCATAGACTGTTCGCGTCTGGAAGGGATTCCGCTCAATATGACTGAGCGGAATCTCCAGTGGACGACCAGACTCCACTCCAGGCGCGGGAGCAGGGGCTGGACTACCTGGCGGGACGATTCGTGGCAGCAGGCTGTCCAAGCCCTTGCCCAGCGCGCGTCGCTCCGGCACACGGCCCTTCTCTGAGGTTGGGGATTTCGGTGTTTGCATGGTGGCTCCTGGCACAGATTCCGCAAGGCATCCACCTCTGCGGTGTTCCACGTGAAACATTCCGGGACTCATAGCCCGTAAAGAGCCGTCTACTTCCCATCTGTTTCACGTGGAACCATCTTACGGCAGAAGATGCCGTGATGCCCGGGATTCGCTCTGTGGAGGGATGTGGAGAGGTGTGGATTCCGTTCCACGTGGAACATATTCCGGGAATACCACCCCATCCTTGCCATCCGCCACAACCCTTGGATTCTGCATTCGCAGATGCACCATTGCAATGCCTGGGATGATGCAAAATCGGTCTGGAAGAAGCGCGGATTAAGTAAATAACGAACGGCGCTAAGCCGTGCCGCCTCGCGCCGTTTGGAATTCTGCCGCCGGCTGGAGCCAATACTCAGGGACGCTCCACTTCTCAGGGCAACTATGCGGGAATCCGCTGCTTAGTCGCCATATGGCCAGAGACGCACCTTGGGGCCGCTCTCTCCCTTGGCCTGCTGCCGCTCTTCCTGCCTTCGCTTTTCTTGCAGAGCCTCCAGTCGCGGACTGCGAATCCCATTCCTCTGCAAATATTCCGCCGCCAGCTCCAGATACGCCTCCGCACCGCGCGAGCGTGGATCGTACTGCACCACCGGCTTACCGTGGCTGGGAGCCTCTGCCAACCGGATATTTCGCGGAATCACCGTTCGGAACAGACGATCCTTGAAATACTCCCGCAGCGTTTCCGTCACCTGCTGCGCCAGGTTCGTGCGATCGTCATACATGGTCAGCAGCACGCCTTCAATCGTCAGCCGTGGATTCAGGGATGCACGCACCCGTTCCAGATTGGAAATCAACTCCGAAATCCCCTCCAGCGCAAAGTACTCCGCCTGCATAGGCACAATCAGGCTGTCGGCCGCTGTCAGCGCATTCAGCGTCAGCAGATCCAGCGCCGGCGGACAGTCCAGGATGACCAGATCGAAGCGTTCCAATGCCGGTGCCAGTGCTGTGCGCAGTCGCGTCGCGCGATCCTCTTCGCCTGCCAGCTCAATATTGGCGCCAGTCAGATTCTTGCTACCCGGCAGCAGTGTCAGATTCTCTACGCTCGTCTCCTGCAGCGCCTGTTCCACATTGGCACTGCCGGCAATCAGGTCATAGATCGACACCCGCTCATCGTCCCGTGCAAATCCCAGCCCAGAGGTGCAGTTCGCCTGCGGGTCGCAGTCCACCAGCAGTATGCGCTGGCTCAGCACCGCCAGGCTGGCTGCAAGATTGATGGCAGTCGTGGTCTTACCCACCCCGCCCTTCTGATTCACAATTCCAAGAACTTTGCTCATGGCCTTCCCAGAGTACACGGACGCACTGCGGTCGGGAAGATGCAAGCCGCACAGACCAACGCAACCCGGCCTCATGCGGGAGATTTTCCGCCACATACCGCTCGCCTTCCGATGTCCCGGGACCGATGTCCGCTCTATAGCGAATTTTTGGCGAAAATGAGTTGCCCTAGGAGCAATTGCTCCCGAGTCCCGGGCAATAGCGGCAAAGGAGTGTCCCAATGTATTTCATAAATCGTTTTATCGAAGTCGCTCTGCTGCGTCTCTTCCGCGACGCCAGCCATCTGAACTGCCGCCGCCAGACCACGCTGCTTCGCGCCCAGAGCGGCCGCTGATCGCACCGCCTCGGCCTGATCCTCGGTCGTCATCACGGAAAGCCACCCTCCCGCGGCCACCAGTTGCGTCGCAGCAGCCACTGCCTCGTCCATCCGATCCACGGCGCGCAGCGTGACACAGTCCACCTGAGCGGCCAGCGCTTCGGCGCGTCCGCCATGCACCGTCACCGACAGCGGAAGGCTGCGAGCCACCTCGCGCAGAAAGGCTGCTTTCTTGTGCTGCGACTCCGCCAGAGTCACGGAAATCTCCCCCCGGCAGATGGCAATCGGTACGCCGGGAAATCCTGCGCCCGATCCAAAGTCCACCAGCGTGCGCACCTGTTGCGGCAGCGCCCGTGCTGCCAGAATGCACTCCAGAAAATGGCGACGGAGGATCAGCTGCGGATCGCGAATCGCCGTCAGATTCGTGCGTGCATTCCAGCGCAACAGCAGAGCCAGATACGCATCGAGCTTCATCAGTGCCTCGCCAGGGAGTGGCGGCGATCCCGCTTCGGCAAGCAGCGTATTCAAGGGGTGTTCGGCCGTCATCCGTATCCTTCCTCAGGTGTGCTTCTGCGATTGTATTCCCCGTCTGCAGCCGTCTCTGCCGTGCGAGTCCCTGGGATTCAACCACACTTGAGTCTTCGTTATACTCAACCCAGCAGTACCATTTCGCTCCCATCAGGGAGCAGACAGAGGCATACGAATGAAAATCCCCCGAATTCGTACTTTCGCCGCAGCCCTGGCCATGACGGTCGTGGCTGCAACCCCGCTCTGCGCTCAGGCGCAGGATCACGTCGTAACTCCTGATGCCTTGCAGCAGGGGCTGAACGCCGCCGCTGCCACACGCCAACAGAATGAGCAGACGATGCGCGATCTCTTCGCCCAGCCGCGCGTCCAGCAGGCGCTGCGCGCCGGGCAGATTGCTCCCGAACAGGTATCGGGTGCCATCAGCCAGTTGAGCGACGCGGAACTGGCCCGGCTCGCGGCTCGTTCCGCCGCGGCCCAAAAGGACTTCGCCGCCGGCAACATCTCTGACCACGACCTGCTCATCATCCTGGTTGGCATCGCCGCGCTGCTACTGATCATCGTCGCGGTCCACTAGCCAGGATCGCACGCGGATGCTCACGCAAGTGCTGATTGCCGGATGGCTGGCGCTGGCAGGCGTATCGGGGCAGCCATCGCGGGCAACAGAAGCAAGCTCGGCGGTAGCACAGCAGGCAGACAAAACGCAGGCAGCCGAAACATGGATCGATGTGCCGTTCGTCGCGCAAACCACCGACGGCTGCGGCTCGGCCTCGCTTGCCATGGTCATCCGCTACTGGCAGGCCACGCAGCACAAACCGGTAACGGCGGACGCGGCGGCGATTCAGCGGCAGCTTTTCAGCCCTCGCGCCCACGGCATCTACGCCAGCCGCATGGTCGGCTACCTGCGCCAGGCGGACTTTGCCGCGTACGCGTTTCACGGTGACTGGAGCGACCTTGAGCATCACGACTCGCTCGGACGACCGCTCATCGTTGCGCTGCGCGATGGCGGCTCTCACGGGCCGCTGCATTATGTCGTGGTCGTAGGCGTGTCCGGCGATGCGGTACTCGTCAACGATCCAGCACGACAGCAGCGGCTGCGCCTTGCGCGCGAGGGATTTGAGAAGGCATGGAGCGCAACCGATGACTGGACACTGCTTGCCGTTCCGCAGAAGGGTTCACGCAACGCGCGATAGCGAACAGCGCATTGCGCAATCTGTGCCCGTGGCTGCGCTGCTGGCTGTTCTCTGGCTGCTTCCACTCGTTGGCGGGTCGCGCCTCCTGTTCGCTCAGCAGAGTCGTACCAACACTGCGCTGTCCCTTGAAGCCATCCGCCGACTGTATGCCGCCGAGGACTGGAGAGCCGTGGTTGCGGCTGTACCACTGCCCGGCAGGAATGCCCACGCGATCCCAAATCCTGCGCCACAGCCCGATGCCCTGCTCCTGCGCGGCCTCGCACTGGCGCATCTCAACCGGCTGGACGAAGCGGCCACGACGCTCAGTCTGGGTGCGCGTCTGTTTCCGCGCGATGCGCGCTTTCCCACCGAGCTTGCCGGCGTTCGCTATCGCCAGAAAAGATACCCTGCCGCGGTGCGGCAACTGCGGCGCGCGCTGCAACCCGGCGAAGGCAGAAAACCGCCAGCCGCGAAGCCCTCGTCCGACAAGCCGGACATCCGCTACGCGCAAAACTTTCTCGGCACAGTCGAGTTGCTGGAAGGCAACACACAGGCGGCGCTCCGGGCCTGGAATCCCGTCGGTCGACCGGTGCTGGCCGACGAGCGCGTCGCGCCCAACGGCGCGCTGCCGTCGCTGCTGCTCGATCGCGTCTTTCCGTTTTCGCCGGGCAGCGTCTGGAGCGAGCGCCAGTATCGGCGGACACGATCCGAGCTTGCGCTCCAGCCGCTCTTCGCCGCGACCTCCGACGAGCTGCGCACGCTTGCCGATGGCCGCTTCGATCTGCTGGTGCACACCGTACCGCATCCGTCCTGGCGTGCCGAGCCGGTGGCGAGCGCCTTCAGCACGCTGCGCAGCCTTGCCTACCAGGCTGTTAATCCTGAATTTTGGAATCTGGGCCGCACGGCGATGAGCGTGACCGGCTACCTGCGCTGGGACGCGCAGAAGCGCATGATTCTGGCTTCGCTCGGCTCGCCCATCCACTCGCCGGACCAGCGCCTGCATCTCGACCTGGACGCGCGCAACGAGAACTGGAATCTCACGCGCACGCTTGAGGCGCAAAGCACGGGAGGGCAGCCGCAGGCCACGCCTTCCGTCGCCGGGCTGAACCAGGAGCGCATCGTCTTCGGCGCGGGACTGGACGAACTCTTCGGCTGGCGCTGGCTCTGGCAGACGGAGGGTGAGTTTTCGCGCCGACGCTTTCGCTCCGAAGCCGGATTGCCGACCGGCACAGCGTACTTCGTGAACAGCTCCGCGGCAGCCCTGCGCAGCAGCCTGCTTGCGCATCTGGTCGATGCGCCGTTCGAGCGGCTGCGCGTAGACGCCGAGGCCGCTGTCGAGGCCGACCGCTATTTCTCTGCGCCGCTGACGCACTCCGTGCACGTGAACGGCAGTCTGGACGAGCGCTGGTTACCGGAGTCCTCCGGCGACCGCTATCGTCTCCGCATGCAGGAGCGCGCCGGCGACACCGTCGGGCGCATACCCTTCGACCAGCTCTGGATGCTTGGCTTTGATCGCGACAATCCGCTCTGGATGCGTGGGCACATCGGCCTCGTGAACGGCAGAAAAGGTGCGGCGCCACTGGGCACGCGCTATCTGCTGGGCAACTTGGACTTCGATCGGCTGCTCTGGCACGATCCGTTTCTCGCGGTGCGCGTCGGGCCGTTCGTTGATACAGGGCGAATCTACGGCTCAGCGGAACAGGTGGCAGCGAGCGGCTCTGGCGCTGCGAGCAGACCACTCTTCGGTTCCGCGCGCTGGATGACCGACACCGGCATCCAGGGGCGCGTGCGACTCTTCAGCGGCTCCGTACTGGTGATGGGTTGGGGACACAACCTGCGCTCCGGCGGTGACACGTTCTACTCGGCGATAAGCTACTGATCCGGTCCGGCACTCAGGATGGATCCGGAACTGGATCGAGGCCTTAGCCGACACTGCCACAGGGTTAAGACAATCGCGCGCGGCAGTTCTGCCGCGCGCGCCTGTCAGCTTCACTGTCGCGTGTGCGCCAGGATCGTCTCCACCGCCGTCACCAGGCTTGCGCAGTGTTCGGAGATCTGCCGCGTTGCCGACGACTGCTGTTCGATCGCCGTGGCCACGCTGCTCACGTAGCCGTTCATCTGGCTGGCTCCGTCCATTGTGTCGCGCACGCTCTCCGCCACGCTGCCGGAAAACTTCTGGATGGTGGCAATCTCCTGCCCGATCTGCTGCGTTGCGCGCGCCGTCTGTTCCGACAGATTCTTCACCTCGCTGGCCACCACGGCAAAGCCTTTGCCAGCCTCACCGGCTCGTGCCGCTTCGATCGTTGCATTCAGCGCAAGCATGTTCACGCGCGCGGCAATATCGCGAATCAGCCCCACGATTGACTGCATCGATTTCATCGAGCTCACCAGCTCCGTCGTGTGCTGGGTCGAGCTTTGCGACACATCCAGAATGTGTCCTGCGGCATCGCGCGACATCTGCATGTTGCGGCTGATCTCGGCAATCGAGCAGGCCATCTCCTCGGCTGCTGCCGCCACGCTCTGGGCCGTGTGCTGGGTGGTCTCCGTCTGCTGGATAAACTCCGTCAGGTTCGACGCGTACTTCACCACCTTGTAGGGCTTCCCGTTCCAGTCGAGGATCGGGTTATAGCTGGCCTGCAGCCAGACAATCTGCCCCGACTTGGACACGCGGCGGAAGATGCCCACCTTCGGCTCGCCCGCTCGCAGATCCGACCAGAAATGCGCGTACTCCTCGGAGGCTGCCTCTTCGGCACTCACAAACATCCGGTGGTGCCGCCCGCGAATCTCTTCGAGCGTATAGCCCGTCGTATCCAGAAACTGCTTGTTAGCTGCCTGAACCATGCCCTCCAGATCAAAGGCAATCACCGCCTGCACGCGATGAATGGCATCCAACTGTCCCTTGTCATCGAGCGCCTTGCGCTTCTGCTCGCTCACGTTGGTGGCAAACTTGATGACCTCATGCACGCTGCCGTCCGGGTTCAGTACCGGGTTATAGCTGGCCTGCAGCCACACTTCGCTGCCGTCACGCGCCAGGCGCTTGAACTCGCCGGAATGAAAGTCACCGCTCTGCAGCTTGCGCCAGAAGTCGGCATATTCCCGGCTTGCCGCATAGTCCGGATCCACAAAGATCCGGTGGTGACGGCCTTCCAGTTCGGCCATTGTGTAGCCCATCGCATCCAGAAAATTCTGGTTGGCATGGACAATCGTGCCGTCCGGACGAAAGCGGATGACTGCCTGTACGCGATCCAGACTTTCCAGCACTGCCTTCAAGTCCCTCTGGTCGGAACTCTCCTGGGGTCTCTCGGTTGTCTTTCGGTGAAATGCAAGCATGGATTGACTCCTCGTCCTGCAGGAACTGCATCGCTTAAAGACACTACGCTGCATTCCCTTTCAGGCAATTGCGGATCGAGCGTTCCCGGCTGTCGGGCTGCGACTTTGTGCGCTGCGGTCTCGCGGAATATACCCAAGCTATCGGCATCTTCGGACCGGCAATCAGCGGAAAAGTGAATCCTGAACTGACATGTGTACCCTCCATCACGTCTCTCTGGGAATCCATCGACAGTCGGCTTTACTTCCATGCCATCGAAGTTCCTGCCGGTGCATGGCATCGCGTCCGCCAAGCGCGTATGCTGAAGACGAGGATGGCCCTGCATGTGCGCCGTCCCGCACGCAGACCTTCCAATGGAGTGACACAGGGATGAATCATGCGACGACAATGCGTCGTACCGCTGGGGTGTGGCTGGCTGCCGTTGCACCGGCTGCTTTCGTGCTGGCCGCGTGCGGGCTCTTCGGCAGCACTGCTGCCCGGGCTCAGGATAACTACGAAATCCAGGTCTACCCCTCCGAGACACAGGCTCCCAAAACCCTGCTCATGGAGCTGCACAGTAACTACACCGTGGAGGGTTCCACCGCCGTCCAATATGGCCAGCAACCCACCCAGGGCCAGGAGCACGAGACGCTGGAGCTGACCGAGGGGCTGAACGACTGGTCCGAGCTTGGGTTTTACGTCTTTACGGAAGAGGAAAACGGCACCGGCGTGCAGTGGGTGGGCGACCACATTCGTCCGCGTGTCCGCGCGCCGGAGAGCTGGCACTGGCCGGTTGGCGTCAGCGTCTCCAATGAGATTGGCTATGCGCGAGCGGCCTATGCCAATCCCACCTGGTCCTGGCAGATGATGCCCATCGTCGACAAGACCATGGGCAAGTGGTACTGGGCTGTGAACACCACGCTCAACTGGGGCATTCATCCCACGTCGCTGCCGCCTGGCCAAACGCAGCAGCAGATCAACACCTACTACCGGGACGTTTCGCCGCATGGCATCACCTTTGGCCCGGCGGCCACCGTCACCTACCAGCCCAACAAGTACTACAACTTCGGCATCGAGTACTACGGCTACTTCGGCGAGATCGGGAACTTCGTCTCCCTGCACAACCAGCAGCACCAGATCTTTCCCGTCGTGAATCTCTTCGTCTCGCCCAAGTGGGAGATCAACTTCGGCGCCGGCTGGGGAGCCACCGCCTCTACTGATCACCTGATCGTCAAGGGCATCCTCGGCCGCTACTTCAACTGGGGCGACATGCTCAAGCACCGGCACGGCCAAAGCTCCTGACCGGCTTCCTCCCTGCGATGCCGCGTCCGCGGGAGTGAACCCCTGTCGCCAGCCCCGCAAGTCCTTGACCGGTTCGTCGAGTCAACCGCAGAGCGTCCGGGCGAAACTCTGCCGCCAATGCGCTGCCGGCCAGCGCAGCCAGACTGGTCAGCATGCGCTGCGTCAGGTGCGTCGTGTTCTGGAAGCGCGGAGCCACCCAGGTATTGGCCAGTGCGGCTGCCGTTGCCGCCGCTGCCAGGCTGGATGCGGCAGGCATCCGGCGGGTTTCTGCGCCGCTGCGCCAGTCCACCAGCGTTGCGCCGGCCGCATACCCGGCTCGATGCGCCAGGCTGCCGTGTCCCAGCCGCCGATAGCGCGGGTCCTCCCGCAGCAGCGCCGCCACAGCAGCCTGCGTTGCTGTCGCCGCACTCTGTCGCGCCAGGTATCCGCCATAGAGTCCGGCAAACTCCCCGGTATTCCACACTCTCTGCTGCTGCCGCGGCGGATGCGCCAACGCCAGCGCCGCATCGAAGCCCGGCATCAGCCAAGCCACCGGATCGGTCGAGGACTGCATCCAGAGTCGGGTGCGCAGGTGCAACGTCAGCAGCGGCAACGGTCCAGCTCGCCCGGAATCCGGTATGGAAGCCCGTGCGGATACCTGAGCCAAGGACGAGATTGGAGACGCGGCCAGCAATGTCGTGCAGCACAAAAAGGCCGACGCTGAGGTCGGCAATGCTCGAAACATGATACTTCTCCGTCTTTGTGTGGAAGCACCAGTATGCACGCATCCGGCATAATTCTTTGCACACGCCGTATATACTGCGGATTCACACTCGTGTGCCATGCAAACCACTCAACCTGAACCCAAACTCAAATACCCCGAGGAATATCCCGCCATGCGATGGAAAGCTAAAACCATTCCTACCGTCCTGTCCCTGCTGCTGGTTGCCGCCTGCGCGCCGCTTGCCCCCGCGCAGCAACCGGCCACTGAGACCCTCGTCGGTCCGGCACAGACCCAGCGCCTGCTGCCGCCTTCGGTCTACTTCAAGGGCCAGAGCGCGACCACGCAGATCCGCAACTCCGGCGGCGTTCATTTTGCCGACGGCACCTACCTGCTGGCCGTGCTTGTGGACACCAGCGGCTATTCCTCGGAGGTTGCGCAGAAATATCAGGCCTACCTGATCACGGAAAATCCCATCCGCGTGGGCGGCAAACCCCTGGCTGCCGGCATCTATGGCGTCGGCTTCGTGGGCAAGCAGTTCCTCGTCATGGACGTTGGCGCGCACACGCTGCTCAGCGTACCCTCAGCTTCGGATGCCGCGATGAAGCGTCCGCGCCCGCTGCAGGTCACCGGCAGCCACGGCAGCTATCGGCTCTATGAAGGCCGCCAGTACGTGACGCTGCAAAAATAAATCTGCGGCAGCATCCCTGCCCAAACACAGCAGCCGGAGCGGAAGAGTCCGCTCCGGCTGTGTTTTCTATTACCGCAGACGGATGCGCTGCAGTCGCAACTCTCAGAATCGGTCGCGAATCACCACTTGATCAATGCCGAGCTGTCCCGGCTTCGGCCATGGCTCGCGCGTCTTTTTCCCAATCGCCACCATGAACGCAATCGCATGGTCCTCCGGCAGATGGATCAGTTTGGCCACGGCATCGAAGTCGAAGCCGTCCATCGGGCAGCTGTCCAGTCCCATGCCGCGAGCGGCCAGCATCAGCGTCTGGCCCACAATGCCCGCCGAGCGCATCACTTCGTCACGCTGCACCTGCGGTTTGCCCTCGTAGTAGTTGCGGATCGCCGGCACCATGAACTCCCGCACCGGCTCCGGTGCATCCTGCCAGACCCGCGCGGCGTTTTTGCTCCAGCTTGCCAGATCGCCGGTCAGGATCACCAGCAGGGAAGCGTCCGTCACCTGCGACTGGTCCCAGGCTGCGGCGCGAATCTGTTTGCGCAGCTCCGGATCCTGGACCACCACCAGCCGCCAGTGCTGCAGGTTGAAGGCTGTGGGGGCCTGCATCGCCAGCGTCAGCAGTTCCGTCTCCTGTTCCTTGGTCAGCTTGTACTCCGGATCAAAGCCCTTGATCGCGCGGCGGCTGCGAATTGCCTCATGTACGTGCATACTCTCTCCTTGAATTTCCCGGGAAATCATCTCTGCGGAGGATGTGAAAGGATAATCTGTCCGCAGGGTTATGGATGCCGATCGATGCCCCGTCGATGCGGAGAAATCGAAGGCGGAGAAATCCTGGGCAAAAAATCTTGGGAGGGTTGTGGAATGAGAATGCGACCGGGTGCTGTGACGGGATTTCTGCTTTGTGGCCGCGAATGGGCTGACGGAGAGACCTTCGAGGTTCGCTCCCCCTGGCAGGACACCCTGCTGGCACGGGTTGCCGTGGCCACGCGCCAGGATGCGCGCGAGGCTGTGACCCACGCCGTGGCCGCGCTGCGGCGCACCCGCGCACTGCCCCGTTGGAAGCGTCGCGAGATTCTGGAGTCCGTGGCCACGCAGCTGGTGGCCCAGCGCGAGCGCTTCGAGCAGTTGATCGTGGCCGAAGCCGGCAAGCCCCTGCGCGCCGCTCGGCTGGAGGTTTCCCGCGCCATCACCGTCTTCCGCACCGCAGCCGAAGAAGCTGCACGCCTGGGCGGCGAATCCATCCCGCTCGACCTGAGCGAAGGCAACGAAGGCCGCTGGGGACTGGTGCAGCGCTTTCCCGTCGGTCCCATCCTGGCCATCACGCCTTTCAACTTTCCGCTGAATCTGGTTGCCCACAAGCTGGCTCCGGCTATTGCAGCCGGCTGCCCTGTCCTGCTCAAGCCAGCGCCGCAAACCCCACTCACGGCCCTTGCTCTTGGCGAACTGGTGCTCAAAGCCGGATGGCCCGAAGAGGCGCTGGCCGTGCTCACGCTCTCCAATGCCGACACGGCCTGGCTGGCCGAGCGCGAGGAGCGAATCAAGCTGGTCAGCTTCACCGGCTCGGCAGCAGTCGGATGGACACTCAAGGCCAAAAGCGGCAGAAAACGCGTCGCCCTGGAGCTGGGCGGCAATGCCGCGCTCATCCTGCACGGCGACTGGCGCGATCTGGATGACACCGCCGAGCGCGTCGTCGCTGGAGCCTTCAGCTACTCCGGGCAAAGCTGCATCAGCGTGCAGCGCGTCTATGTGGAGCGTCCCGTTTACCAGAGCTTCGCGTGGAAAGTTGCTGCCCTGGCCCAGAAGCTCACCCTCGGCGATCCAGCTTTGGAGTCCACCGATCTCGGCCCGGTCATCCGCACCTCCGATGCCGAGCGCATCGAGCAGTGGATCCGCGAGGCCGAGGAAGCTGGCGCCGTGGTGCTGGAAGGCGGCTTGCGCAACGGCAACCTGATCCCGCCCACCGTGCTCAGCAAAACCCGCCCAGGCATGAAGATTGTGGACGAAGAGGTCTTTGGTCCGGTCCTGCTCATCGAGCCGTACGACGATTTCGAGGATGCCCTGGCCCTGGTCAACCGCTCCCGCTACGGGCTGCAGGCCGGCCTGATGACCCGCGATGCCGGACGCATCCTCACCGCCTACCGCGAGCTGGAGGTCGGCGCGGTGCTGGTGGGCGAAGTGCCCAACTGGCGCCTGGACGCCATGCCCTACGGCGGCGTTAAGGACTCAGGTATGGGACGGGAAGGCATCCGCTGGGCTATCGAGGAGATGACCGAGCCGCGCATGCTGGCCATGGCGCCTCTGTAAAGCTTTCTCATCCGATGATCTGTTTCTGGTCGGGATCAGGTCGGGTCGGGTCGGGTCATGTCCGGGGAAGCCGGCTCCTCGCCGATCAACTCGTTCAGCCGTGCATGCAGCCGATCGCTGAAACCCACCGGCAGCTCGAAGACGCGGTCATCGGCGGTCAGCACCAGGATGTTGCGCGTCGAGTCCAGAATCGCCGAGCAGACCTCGCAGTGCGCCAGGTGGCGCTCCACATCCTCGCGCACCGCCGCATCCAGCGTGTCATCCAGATAGCCGGAGAGAAACTCCCAAACATGTCTGCAATTCAGCTCCATGACGGCCACCTGTTCTTTCGATGCGGCTCGGTGGCGGAACGAAGCGCCGGCGCCAACGTTTTCTGCAACTGGATGCGTGCCCGGTGCAGGCGGACTTTCACCAGCGCCAGTGAGATTCCAAGCGCTGCTGCCGTCTCCTCGCCGGAAAGCTCTTCCAGCTCGCGCAGCACAAATACCGTCCGATAGCTCTCCGGCAGTTCGCTCACCGCCTGGCGAATCAGCGTCCGCACCTCGTTACGCTCCAGCGCCTCGGAGGGAATCTCGCGCCAGTCCCGCAGCAGCGCCGGTGACACAGCCGGCGCGCGATCTTCATCGCCGGCATCGTCCAGAGATACCTCCGCATGTGCCGCACTTCGCTTCATCCGGGCACGTGCCTTGTTCAGCGCAATCGTCGTGATCCACGAGCTGAACCGCGCCTCTCCTCGGAAGCTGGCCAGGTGTCGATACCCGTCCAGAAACGCCTCCTGGACGATGTCTTCGGCATCCGATGGATTGTGCACATACGCCAGAACTACCATAAATATCTTCTTCTCAACCGGGCGAACCAGTGCATGGTAAAGGTGCTTCTGGCCGCCCAGTATGGCCGCAATCAGTTCCAGTTCCGTCCGGTTTTCAGCTTCGTCGTTCATGGCTGGCTGTCTGCGATTCGTTTCCACTGCAGCGGAGTGCAATCACCTTGGCCAGCAGTGTATCAACCGCAAACCGTCCCGGTCCGAAGAACAGCAGCAGGAGTGCCGCAAATAGAAACGTGTAGGGATCGGCCACATAAAACGTGCCCGGATCCTTGAAGAAGGACAGCAATGCCGGCCGATCCGCTGTCCAGTAAGCCACAAACATATTCCCGGCCAGCAGCAGCGAGATCGGCCGCGTCGCCAGACCCAGAATCCACAGTAGCCCGCCCACAAACTCCAGCGCGGAAACAAAATGCGCATTCAGCGCCGGGAAGGGAATTCCCAGCGAGGCAAAGAAGCCGGTAATCCGCTCCAGATGATGCAGCTTGCCCCAGCCCGTCTGGGCAAACTGCCATCCCCAGTACAGGCGCACAAACAACAACATTGGCGAACGCATGCCATCCAATGCCGCCAGCACGCGATGATAGAGCGCAAGTAGTGCTTTCATGAATCTCTCCTCAGAACCCTGTCCGTGTCTGCGATCCGTATCCGGCGGTCGGTGACGGCTGTCCGTATCTGCGCTCCGCATCTACGGCATCGCACAGCAGCCTTTGCTCGGCGTCACTTCTGCTTCCTGTCGCGCAGCAGTTCTCTGAGCCTGCCCCGGCGCAAAAGGTTACAGTCGCAGCGCACAAATCGCAGCTCGCGCGCCGCTGCCCCTCGGCGTCGCAGCCGTAACGATATTTTTTTCTGCGTCGATGTAACCTTCCCGCTCGCGGCTCACTCAGAGGGGCAGCACAGGAGCTTCGCAAGCCAGCGACACCTGCAGCCCGCGCAATCGGCATTGCGCCTACCTCTTCACCGCCCGGCATCGGCCTCCGCGCCACCGGCCCAACCCGGAAAGGAACTCCACCATGAACGCAAAGACTCTGAACGCACTCGCACTCTCCGCAGCTCTGGCCGGACTCATGGGCGGCACCAGCGCCCGCCTGAATGCACAGACCCCCTCGCACGCAACCCAGATCGGCGTCTCCGGCATGGCCATGGCCGACTTCGGCGCCAAGCCACTGCCCAAGCATGCCTGCAAGGGTCAGAACGACTGCAAGGGCCAGGGCGGCGGCAAGCACCCCGGCAAGAACTCCTGCAAAGGTCAGGGCGACTGCGCCACCGATGGCTCCAAGCCGATGGGCAAGTAACCTCCCCTCGACCGCGTACTCCCCCAGCTGCTCGGCACCCGCTGGCCTTCCCCGGCCACCCGGGTGCCGAGCAGCAACCCCTTGAACTCACTTCCGAGCCCACATTCGATCTGGAACTCCTATGCCAGCCAATCGCTTCAACGGATTCACCCAGTACGGCGTCGGCGTCGGCCTGCGCATCCCGCACTACGACGAAATTCTCTCCCGCCGCCCGGTTGTCGACTGGTTTGAAATCATCTCCGAGAACTACATGGTCGATGGCGGCAACGCGCTGGCCACGCTCGATCGCATCCTCGAGCAGTACCGCGTCGTCCAGCACGGCGTCTCTCTCTACTTCGGCTCCGCCCAGCGGCTCAACGACGACCATCTGCGCCGCCTGAAGGCGCTCACCCGCCGCACCGGCACTCCCTGGGTCTCCGATCATCTCTGCTGGGGCAGTGTCGACGGCACCTACTCCCACGACCTGCTTCCGCTGCCCTACACCTGGGAGGCCGTCGAACGCACCGCCCAGCAGATTCGCCACGCGCAGCAGGAACTGGAACTACCCATCCTCGTCGAAAACGTCAGCAGCTATGCCGAATTTCACGACTCCGAGATGACCGAGTGGGAGTTCCTCAATGAGGTGGTCGAGCGCGCCGACTGCGGCATTCTGCTCGATGTCAACAACATCTATGTCTCCTCCTGGAACCACGACTTCGATCCGATGACCTACGTGAACGCCATCGATCCGGCACGCGTCGGCCAGATCCACATCGCCGGCCACTCCCGCTTTGAAAAATATCGCCTCGACACGCACGACCATCCCGTGCTCGATCCAGTCTGGAAGCTCTACGCCCGCGCCATCGAACGCGTGGGCCACACGGCCACTCTGCTGGAGTGGGATGACCGCATCCCGCCCTTCGACGAACTTCACAGCGAAGCCCTCAAAGCCAACCGCTGGCTGGCCTCTGCACCGCAGTCGCCCATCGCAGCACCGGAGAACCGCCATGCAGCTGCTTGAGCTGCAACGCACCATGCTGGCCGAGCTGCGCCAGCCCACTGCGCCCGAGGACAATCCCACCTCCGCCGCCTACCTGCGACCGGGCCGCCGCCTCAACGCACACGAGCGGCTGGGCATCTATCACCGCTCCTATTGGGCGCGGCTGCGTCAGTCCCTCGCGGAGGATTTTCCCGCTCTGCGCGCCGTCGTCGGTCGCCGCCGCTTCGCCGCACTGCTCGACGCCTACCTCATCGACCACCCCTCGCACTCCTGGACCCTGCGCGACCTCGGCCAGCATCTGCCTGCCTGGCTGGAACAGCATCCCGAACAGGCCGGCCGCCGCTGGCGCGCCGCCCTCGATGCCACCCGGGTGGAATGGGCCTACGTCGAGGCTTACGACGTCGCCGCACTCCCGCCCATTGTCGCCGACTTCCACGCCAACTCCCGCTTCGCCCTGCAGCCCCACCTGCGATTGTTGGCGCTCTCCTTCAGCGTCGATGAGCTGCTGCCAGCCGTACATCGCGATGGTCGCAGCCAGCCGCTGCCACGCCTGCGCCGGGAACGCGTATGGCTGGCCGTCCATCGCGCCGACGATCTGGTCTACTATCGCCGCCTGGACCCCATCGCCTTCACCCTGCTTCAGTTGCTGGGCCGCGGACTGCCGCTCGGCCAGGCCGTGCCGGAAGCCTGCGCCGCCGCACCGCGCGGCAGCTCACCGCAATCCACCGCCGATGCCATCCACGCTGCGCTCGCACTGGCTACACAAATCGGTTGGCTTTGCTCTCCACCCGAAGCAAACCCCGCCTGAGCCACGATCCGCCTGTCCCCGCCCCCGAAACACTGCGTTCGTCCCCTGCCCAACCGCGCCGCCAGCCGGCTCAACTGCTCCTCGGAGCCAGCTCTCTGGCCGACCCGGACGCTTCGCGGCAACCAGCCAAACCGGCCCGCGGCCACGGCAGCGGTGGGCATGCTGCCCGCCTTTGGCTATCCCATTTTGGCCAGTGACACGGCTCGGTTCTGCAATCTGGGACAATCCGATCTGCTGCGGAACTTTTCCAGCCCTGCGCGCGTTTTCATTCGCAGCCTCTGCTGCAGCTCCGGTGCGATAACCACAATATCTCGCGCCCGCATGAACACCTGCGCAATATCATGTAGCTTTTCGCCCATATTCACTTTTCATCTTTTGGGACAGGCCCCGGCTGCCACGAACCATTTCCACAAACCCCGACCAAAACAGTCCTCTGCTTATAAGGAATTCCTGCTTTTCATGCGGCAACACTGTATCGCAAAGCAGCATCCCAACCTGTGTTCACGACAAACCTGCCGCTGCTATAGTGGTACGGGTAGGGTGACCGGATTTCCACATATCGGATACCGGGGCCCCGGGGATTATCTCGTTCTTCCTAGTAAGACTTCAGAACTTCAAGGCCGTTGAGCGGCGGTGGAATTCAAGTAAAGACCCTGGCCGAGCGTGCAAGCGAGCGAGTCAGGGAAAACCGGAAGCAGGGAAAGATTCATGGCACAGATTTTTGATCGCAACTCCAATGCGCTGGCCCGCATGAGCCTGGTACTCACCGGCATACTGGTCATCGCGCTGGGGGTGACGCTGGACCAGTTGCAGCGCTCGCCGTGGGTGACGCGGCAGGGACAGAGGGCGGACCAGCCGGTTCCGTTCAGCCACAAGCATCACGTACAGGGTCTGGGCCTGCAGTGCCAGTACT
>JAKBAG010000258.1 GCA_021809235.1 Acidobacteriota bacterium | reverse complement strand
GTCCGCAGTCCGCACATCTTCCTCATCCTCGAATTCTGGACCACCGAGTCTCACTACATTGCGTCACGCGAAGCTGCTGAGGTGCGTGCTTTTGAAGTCTCGATCGAGGCACTGACGAAGTCCAGTCGGAACCTTGGCCTGTTCGCGTTTGTGAACGCTGACAAGTAGAAAACTACCTACTTGCGGAGATCGCCGAGCAGCAAAAACAGGTGCAGCGATCCGCTCGGTTGCCATTCCCAAAACGTTCGCGGAGTCTCCTTCAGGACGGGACTCTGCGAATCAATGATTCTTGAAAGACAACATGACCACAAGGAGTAGCCAAATGGCCGACGTACTTACAATCTGCTTCGTTATCTTCGCAATTCTTCTCTTCAGCATGCTGCTGGATCACTCCGACAAGAGCGAATTGCGCGCCAGCATCCGAGATTTGCACGCCGACATCAGAGATCTGCGCACCGAAATGAATTCGCGCTTCGATTCCCTGCGGAGAGAAATGAGCACCAGCCAGGACAGGGTTCATTCCGAGCTGCGCTCCCTGCACGGACCCATCGGAGAACTCAAAAGGCGAATCGACACCATCACGAAACGAGAACCCTGATTCCTTCTCCGCTCTTTCCAAGGCCCGCTTCGGCGGGCCTGTTCCTTCAGCGACGAAAGAATGAAGTCATGGGCAATTCCGCGAATTCCTTCCCCGGAGACATAGGCCACCACAATCGAGTGCGCCTACGTCGCCTTGCGTCGACACCGACGCGATATGCTCTCCAGAGCACGAGCATCAGCACCGTATGGCTCTGGTCGTAGTGCTAGCTTGTTTCAGTCCCACTCGCACAGATTGTGGCAGGTACTCCAAGTGGGGAAATTCAGTGAGGCGATTAGACAGGACTGCGTTCCGATGATGTCCGCAGCCACGGTTATGCGCTGAACGTAAAGACTCTCGTGGTCGTGGCCAAGGCTAATCGTTCGAAGTAGAGCGTGATTTCGATGGCGACCAACAGAGCGAGATGCGCTGGAATATCTCCTCCGGAGCGCTGGATGCGAAGAGCCTCATCGGCTTCCTCATGCAGCTCTTGCATGGACGCGAGAAGCGAGATTTCCTGATTCTGGATAAGCTCCGCGTGGATCATTCCAAGGCATGAAGAAATGGCTCGCCGACAACGAAGACAAGATCACGGTCTTCTATCCGCCCAGCTACTCGCCGGGATTGAATCCGGACGAATTGCTCAACTCCGACCTGAAGCAGTGCCTCATCAAAGCCGCTCCGGCGAGAGACAATCTGACCCTCTCCCGTACCGCAATCAGCGCCCTCCGCAGCATCCAGAAGCAGCCCGAGCGAGTTGAAAACTACTTCGGCCAGAAAGACGTCGCCTATGCCGCGTGAACGTATTCCTTCCGCGCCGCAACAATAATATCGCAACCGAGGTACACTGGCAGGCATTTGCTGATAATGTGAATTCGTCAGGTACTTCTTCCGGAGTTGGAAGAACATCTGCATGCCCAGACGGCCTCCCGAGAGGCAACAGACATCAACTCAAAATTCTGGCATTGAAAGAGTACATGAGATGGAGTTTGTGGCGGTTGATGTGGAAACAGCGAACCGCTCGCCAGCGAGCATTTGCCAAATAGGAGTAGCTTGCTTTCGCAATAAGCTTCCGATTGAGATTTGGGGTGTGCTCGTCAATCCTGAAGCTCCTTTTTTGTCATTCAATACGCAGCTTCATGGGATAGGGCCACAAGATGTCTCAGGCGCGCTGACCTGGCCTGAACTGCGCCCAAAGCTTCTCTCCCTGCTTGAAGATCGAACGATTGTCAGCCATACATACTTTGATCGCACAGCCCTAAAAAATGCGGACATGCGCTACGGCTTGTCCGCCATTCCGGTTGCAGGTTGGGTGGATTCGTGCGGAATCGCTCGTCAGGTCTGGCCGCACCTTTCAAACCACAAATTGACGAGCCTCGCCCGAAATCTTGGCATATCCTACCAAGCACATGACGCAATAGACGACGCTCGCTGTGCGGGGCAAGTGCTCCTTCTGGCCGCGCATGCCTCGGATTGTGATCTTGCAGAGATGCTGTATCCACTGTCAAAAACATTGAACCTTCGCCAGCGCAGGGCGTCCATCAAAAGTTACATCAAATAGTCATAGCTAAAGCTCTCCCCGCAGCATGAGCGGGCAGAGCGTCAACATCGACGCACGGGATGGGATCAGAATATGGCCTGCGAACAAGATGGACCGCCGTTTAGGAGTCCGTGGGGAAAAATAGACAGGGGCACCGGAGAGTATCACCACCTAGCCCATCACTGTGCAGACGTGGCGGCATGCTTCGAGGTGTTGGCATCCTTGCCTGTCTTTCGTGCTCGTTTGGAGCAATCAGCAAACGAGCTCTTGACATTGGTAGCGCTGGAACGTTTGGCGGTAATTTGCTTTCTGCACGATATTGGAAAGCTGCATCCGGGGTTTCAGGCTAAAGGATGGCCTGAGGGCGCTTGGCGAGAGCCTATGCATGGGCACTTAAAGGAAGGCGCGGCCATCTACTCCGCAGATGCACCGCCTAATCTAGCCAATCGGCTGTGCTTGGACGACTTGGTTCGCTGGGGTGTGGAACCGGATTTGCTGTATGCGGCACTCTCGCATCATGGGCGACCGCTCAAGATGAGCAGCTTAGCCAGCAAAACATGGAATTGCGTGCGTACGCCTCAGGTTGACTATGACCCCGTCGCAGCTGCCGCTGACA
Source organism: Acidobacteriota bacterium (assembly GCA_021809235.1). GTDB lineage: Bacteria > Acidobacteriota > Terriglobia > Terriglobales > Acidobacteriaceae > Acidicapsa. Next base: position 1,361 of record JAKBAG010000258.1, on the reverse strand, counting down.
TTGGGCAGGTCCTTCGGGATTGGTTCCCGTTGGCGTTTTCTTCAGAGGTTACGGCTTTGCCACGCCGAGTAGAATTTCAACATCTGTTCTGTGGCCTGGTGTCACTTGCTGACTGGTTGGGATCTGACCGTGGATTCTTTAACTATGAAGGCAAATTCGATCCTAGCTATATGCATCGAGCACGGCAGCAGGCTCGGCGAGCAGCTTGTGCGATTGGGCTTGATGTGAGATCGCTCCAATCCTGTGCTTCAAAAGGTATGAATCTCTCTGCCGTCATCGGATTTACGTCGCCGAACCCGATACAAAGAATCGTAGATAGAGTTCCGGTCGAAGATCAACTTGTGATTCTGGAAGCGGAGACGGGATCGGGCAAGACAGAAGCAGCGTTCTGGCGATTTGCCCGCCTCTTCGAGGCGGGTAAAGTGGAGGGGCTTTACTTTGCCCTGCCAACGCGAACATCCGCAGTTCAACTGCACGGCCGCGTAAATCAAATGCTCAAACGATTCCTTCGGCATGATGCACCAGAAGCCATTTTGGCCGTTCCGGGCTACATGAAATCTGGTGAGGTCGAGGGGGTGGCGCTGCCCGGTTGGAAGGTTCTTTGGGAGGATGCGGACAGTGTCTCGGATGAGATTCTGGAGGCTCGCTGGGCGGCAGAAAATAGCAAGCGCTACCTGGCGGCAATGGTTGCCGTAGGTACAGTTGATCAAGCCATGTTGGCCGGATTGCAGGTCAAGCATGCCCATCTGCGTGGCGCCTCTTTGTCACGCAGCTTGCTAGTGATCGATGAGGTCCACGCTAGCGACAGCTACATGACCGAGGTTCTACATAATCTTCTGCACATTCATACGGAGCGTGGCGGCTATGCATTACTGATGTCGGCGACGCTTGGGTCGCGTGCACGGTGCAAATGGCTTGATACGAATGTGGCCGCTTTCGATGCAGAGAAGACGGTTCCGTATCCGGCGGTATGGGTAAAAGGCAGTAAGAGGCCGTTAAGTGCGCCACTTGCGGAGAGACAAAAATCCGTTGAACTCAAGCTCATCCCAACCATGGAGGCTGTGGAATGGGTGCCTGTAGCAATGCATGCAGCCCAGTGTGGGGCACGAGTGCTGGTTATTCGAAACACAGTGAACGCAGCCGTGGATGCTTGGAACGCTGTTCGACTGGATGGTGGTGAAAGCCTATTGCTCACTGTCTCCGGCGGTCCGGCACTGCACCACGGTCGATTTGCCCCGGAAGACCGCAAACTGCTGGATCGCGCTGTGGAAACGGCACTGTCGCCGAAGGCGCGTGGCAATGGTGGCGTAATTGTGATCGGAACGCAGACTCTGGAGCAGAGTCTGGATATCGACGCGGAC
>JAKBAG010000257.1 GCA_021809235.1 Acidobacteriota bacterium | reverse complement strand
GCTATCTGCTGCTGCGCCGCTTCGTCGAGGGCGCGCAGATGCAGACCCTGGCGGCCGTCGTCTCCGTCTTCGGCGCGCTCGATGTGCCCATCGTCTACATGGCCAACCGCTGGTGGCGCACCCAGCACCCGGCTCCCGTCTTCGGCGGCGGACCAGACTCGGGCATCAAGGATCCCACCATGCTGGCCGCCTTTGGCTGGAATGTGCTCGCCTGGGCCGTCTGGGGACTCATGCTGCTCGCTTTCCGCGTCCATGTCGAACGCCGCAACCAGCAGATCCAACTCAAGGCCAGCAAGGCCGCTCTGGCCGGGAGGTAACAGACCATGGGACATCGCTTCCTGATCCTCGCATTCACCGCCACCTGGGTCATCCAGCTCGGGTATCTCCTCTGGACCATCGCCACCTGGCTCCGCCAGCGCAGCCAGCTCTAGGATCGGCTCCCGCCACAATGCCTGTCGTCCGCCAGGCATTGTGTACCTCTTTTGCACATCATTTTTTCATGGAACTGTAATAGCACTTGCCAAACGTGCACTGGAAATGTTTTCGTATGTGAAAATCACTTTACGTCTCAAATTGAGGCATATTTCCTATGTTCGTCCTGTTGGTCATCTGCTCTTTCCTTGGTATTGTTGTTCTGCCGGTTGTCTTCCTGCTTGATCCACTTGAGGTGCGGCCCAAATCGGCTCGCTCCTCCAGCCGATCGCAGCGTCCCACCCCCGCCGAGTTTTTCCGCAGGCCACCCGGCGACGAGGGCCATCCCATCCCATCGAACGCAAAATAACTGACTGCATTGCTCTTCGCTGCCGCTCCGCGTAGACTTGTCATTCAGAGGCAATCGTCATGCTGGTAGTCATGAAAGCACAGGCAACTGAGGCGCAGATCGCCGCAGTCTGCGAGCACATTGAGCAGCTTGGATTCAAGGCCCACCCCATGCCCGGCGCGCAGCGCACCGCTGTCGGCATCACCGGCAACCAGGGCGAGGTCGATCGCGGCAATCTCGAGGAGCTGCCCGGCGTCGCCGAGGTCATCCGCGTCAGCAAACCCTACAAACTGGCCAGCCGCGACGTGAAGGACGAGAAAACCGTCATCACCTTCCCCGGCACCGATGCCGTCATCGGCGGCACCAACCTCGCCATCGTCGCCGGTCCCTGTTCCATTGAGAGCCGTGAGCAGGCCTTTGCCATCGCCGAGCAGGTGGCAGCCAGCGGTGCCCAGTTCTTCCGCGGCGGAGCCTTCAAGCCCCGCACGTCCCCCTATGCCTTTCAGGGCATGGGTCTGGACGCGCTCAAGATCATGGCCGAGCTGCGCACCGCCTTCGGCCTGCGCATCATCACCGAGGCCATCGACAATGAAAGCCTCGATCTCGTCGAGCAGTACGCCGACGTCATCCAGATCGGCGCCCGCAACATGCAGAACTTCTCCCTGCTCAAGCGCGCAGGCCGGGCCCGCAAGCCGGTCCTGCTCAAGCGCGGCATGAGCGCCACGCTCGATGAGTTCCTCATGGCCGCCGAGTACATCCTCAGCGAAGGCAACTACCAGGTTGCCCTCTGCGAGCGCGGCGTGCGCACCTTCGCCGACCACACCCGCAACACCCTCGACCTCAGCATCGTGCCGGCCGTCCAGCGGCTCAGCCATCTGCCCATCCTCGTCGATCCCAGCCACGGAACCGGCAAGCGCAACAAGGTCCTGCCGCTGGCCCGTGCCGCCGTCGCCGTCGGTGCCGATGGCATCCTCGTCGAGGTCCATCACCAGCCCGAAAAGGCGCTCTCCGACGGTCCCCAGTCCATCTATCCCGAGCAGTTCGCCGAGATGATGAATGAGATCGAGCAGATCGCCCCGGTCGTCCATCGCCGCGTCCCGCGCGGCATCCAGGTGGCCACCGCGGCAAACTGATGCTCAACCTCCTCATGCGGCTGCGTCCAAGCCTTCCAGCAATCCACCCTGCGGTCCGACCTGCCCAAGCAGCGGACCGCAGAGCATTTGTCGCCCGTGCAGCCCAAACCCGTGCAGCCCAAACCCGTGCAGCCCTGCCCCAAATACTGCCGCTCGCCCTGCTGCTGCCGCTCATTCTGGTGCTTGCCAGCTGTCGCCATCATGACTTCCCCACCTACCCGGCCAACTATCGCGAATACCTCTACGTGGCCAACTCCGGCAGCAACACCGTCTCGGCCATCGATGTCGTCCACCTCCGGCTCGATCGCGAGATTGCCGTCGGCATTCATCCCGTGGCCGTCCTGGCCGCCCACCAGCATCCGGAAGTCTTTGTGCTCAACAGCGGAGATCCCGCCAACCGCACCGCTGCCGGCTCGCTTTCCATCCTGAATGCCCAAAACCAGATGGTCGCCGCCACGCTGCCGGCCGGTCGCGCACCCCGTGCCTTTGCGCTGGACCCGGAGGACCGGTTCGCCTACGTCGCCAGCACCGGCAGCTCCAGCCTGGTGGTGCTGGACCTGCTCCACCACCGCATCGCCGCGGAGCTGCCGCTGCACGCCGTCCCCGATCAGGTTGCCGTCGCCCCCGATGGACGTTCCATCCTCGTCAGCAGTGCTGCCGCCGGATCCCTGCTCGTGCTCGATGCCAATCCTGCGGCCATGCACTGGACCATGCGCGCCCAGTTTGGCGGCTGTCCCGGTGCCGATTCGCTGGCCATTCTGCCCGACTCCTCCAAGGCCTTCGTCGCCTGCTCCCACGGCCACCAGATCATGGCCGTCCAGCTTGCCTGGCAGGCCGATCCCCACCTCGGCCGAACCGACACCCGCACGGACGCCCTCGAAGCGCTGCTCAACGTCGGGCAGGCGCCCGGCTGGCTCGCGCTCAAGCCCGACGGCGGCGAACTGTTCGTCTCCAACACCGGCTCCAACTCCATCAGCGAGGTCGTCACCAGCTCCGATGACGTCGGTGGCAGCTACCTCATCGGCTCGGCACCCGGCTTCGGCATCGTCAGCGCAGACAACTCCCTGCTCTACGTGTCCAGCCTGCAATCCCAGCAGATCGCCGTCTACGGTATCGACGATGGCCGACGCCTCGGTGCCATCCACGTGGGTGATGGCCCGGACCGCATGGCCTTTTCCGCCGCCGGGCATCTGCTCTTTGCCATTGATCGCCGCTCCGGAGACGTGGCCGCCGTCCGCACCGATACGCGCTCCCTGTTCACCTTGTTGTCCGTGGGTCGGGAACCCATCGCAATAGCAGACAAAAGTTTCCTGATTCCCTAATCCGGATGTATGCTGGGTGCATGCAAAATCGGCGGGGGCGCCGCGAGTTATGATCAGCACGAACTCCGAGGGGGCCAAACCCTCACTCAAATCAGGATTTACCTTCCTCACCAACCACTCGCACGTGCTGCTGCTGATTGCCGTCAATCCCGAGATGCGCATGCGCGAAATGGCCGTCACCGTCGGCATCACCGAGCGTGCCGTCCAGCGCATCATCGAGGAGCTGGGCACCTCCGGCTACCTCATCGTCTCCAAGGATGGCCGCCGCAACCGCTACGAAGTCGTCCTTGACCGTCCCCTGCGCCATCCCGTCGAGGGCCACTGCACCATCGGCGAGCTCATCCAGTTCGTCCACCGCAAATAGTCCCGCCAGCCCCGCATTCGGCTTCCGAGAGCTGCATCAGTCCCCGGGCAGCCCCGCATGCAGCGGCTCCCCCACGCTGCCCCCGTCCGACAGGTGTACCGCGCTCAACTGCGCTCCGGCAAACAGCAGCAGCCCTGACACATACGCCCACAGCAGCAGCCCCACCGAGACATAGAACGGCCCATAGAGCGCCTTCAGGTCCAGCCGTGGCAGAATCGCCACAAACAGAAACTTCGCCGCCACCCAGATCAGCCCCGTCACCACCGACGTCCGCAGCACCGGCCGTATCGGCACCTTCCGGTTCGGCATCAGCCAGTACACCGAAAAGAAAAACAGAATGCTCGCCGCCGACGTCGTCAGCATCAGCCACGACCCCACAAAAAACCGATACACAAAATTGTCAATGTGCCCGAAGAACAAAACCGTCAGCACCACATGCTCGGCCGCATTCAGCGCCACGCAGACCACGCCCAGCACCACCATGAACGCCGCCAGCCCCAGCGCCACCACCTGGTTCAG
>JAKBAG010000022.1 GCA_021809235.1 Acidobacteriota bacterium | reverse complement strand
AGGTGTGCAGGCAGGCCGTGCTGCGGTATTTTGCCGATTTGCTGGATGCAATCTATGGTCAGGCCGCGAAGAGGATCGGGCAGGGGCTGTCTGCCGCTTTTGCGATACAGATTTTGTGGGGACAAGCGGACCGGACGGAGGGCGCTTTATGGATGCTGAAATGCTGGCCAGGCGCATTGACGATACGTGGGTGCGTGGAGCGACCGCAGCGGGTGGCAGGCGGTTTGTGGTCATGACCGGCGGCGAGCCCCTGTTGCAGGTGGACGCGGCGCTGATTACGGCGGTGCATGCGCGTGGATTTGAGATTGCTGTGGAGACGAATGGAACAATTTCGGCGCCGGCGGAATTGGACTGGGTGTGCGTGAGCCCCAAGGCTGGAGCAATTCTGGTGCAGACCCGTGGCGACGAGCTGAAGCTGGTATATCCGCAGGAGGGAGCGGAGCCGGAGCGGTTTGCCGGGATGGAGTTCCGGAACTTTTTCTTGCAGCCCATGGATGGGCCGATGAAGACACAAAATACCGCGGCGGCGCTAGCCTATTGCCTGGAGCATCCGCAATGGCGACTCAGTATCCAGATGCACAAGCTGGTGGGAATTCGTTGAGCGGGTTGCAGTGGTCGCAACCCGCTCCGTTCCACTTCAGCGCGGAAGCGGCATGCTTCCGGCGATGGTAAAGTTCACCGACGAACTGCCCGAGGTGCTTTCAGGCTGGCTGCCGGGCTGCACTCCTCCAAGCGTAAGCGTGTAGCTTCCCGGGAGTATCACGCGATTACCGGAGTCCTCCACGCTGGACAGGGTGCGCGGGTCGAAGTGCAGCGTGACGGCACGACTTTCACCTGCCTGCAGATGAATCCGCGTAAACCCGGCGAGCGAGTGAATGGGCCCGTCACTCTGCGGCGTCTTCAAGTAGGCCTCTACGACTTCATCACCTGCCAGCAAGCTGGTGTTGCTCACGGTGACGGTGGCGGACAAGGAATCCCCGGCAGTGAGTTTATTGGCAGACAGTATCACAGGGCCGTAGTGGAAACGGCTGTAGCTGAGACCATATCCGAAGCTCCACTCCGGTTTGCCGGTGTAGTAGCGATAGGTGCGGTTTTTGAAAGAGTAGTCTTCAAAAGGCGGAAGGTCATTGACGCTGCGATAGAAGGTGACCGGCAGACGGCCGGCAGGGTTGTTCAGCCCGGCAAGAGTCCGGGCAATGGCGGTTCCGCCTGCCACGCCGGGATACCATGCCTCCAGCACGGCTGCGGGCTGGAAGTTCAGTCCTTCCAGCGAGACGGCACTGCCGCTCATGAGCACGATCACGATGGGCTTGTGGGTTTGTGCAACGGCATTGAGCAGGTTGCGTTGTGCCTCGGGAAGTGCAATCAGAGTTCGGTCGCCGCCGGAGAAGCCGTCGATGTGAATGGGCATTTCCTCGCCTTCCAGTTGCGGCGAAAGTCCAACAAAGGCAAGCACCACATCGGAGGCGCTCGCTGCGGCAACGGCGCGGTCAAGCTGTGCTTGCGCCGGGGCATTCCACTTCAGGAAGACGCCGCCACCGGCCTGGTCGCCAGAGTGGCTGTAATCCAGCTGGAAGCTGTGCGGTGCGGTGTCCTTGAAGTCAAGCGCAAAGTGAATTGGCTCGGCTCCGGACATGATGGGCGGCGCTGTGGGTGAGGCTCCGGGTGCAAAGTGGAATTTGCCTGCTGTAGCTGCGCCGTGTCCACCCACCAGATCTCCACTGGCGACCTGCCTGCCATCCATCTCGACGGCGGCGAAGTTTTTGGGAGAGTAGGGGAAGCTGTCGACGGCTTCCACGGTGAACTCATAGTGGCCCGGCGCCGGGGGCACGAAGGTGCCGGAGTAGCGCACGGAATAGTTATGGGTATGCAGGGCAGGAACGGGATAGGAATCGCCCCAGTCATCCTGAATATTCGGTTCTGTCAGCGTGGCCACCGGACGCCCAGTAAAGTCGGTAGTGGGGAAGTATTCGACGCGCAGTCCGGACCCGAAGGCTGAGCGCGCCACAGGGACCTGAAATCCCGTGGCCAGCGTAGAGCCCTGCGCGTAGTGGATGATGGTCGTCGGGAACTGAGCCAGAATGCCATCCACCGGTTCGGTCGGATGCAGCGGAATCCCGTTGTAGTTGCCGGTGAGCGCGTAAAACTGGTCGGCATTTGGGCCGATGACGGCAAGATGGGTGGGAGCTTTGGCCAGCGGCAGCACGCCATTGTTTGCCAGCAGTACGATGGACTCTTCGGCAGCTTTGAGTGCCTGGGCACGATGCGCGGGCGAGGCGTTTTCGCGGAAAGGAATCGAGTCGTAAGGGTTGCTTCCCTGCGGATCGAAGAGGCCTAACTGGAAGCGGGTAGTGTAGAGACGCTCTGCCGCTCGCGTGACAGCCTCTTCACTGACTAAATGCTGATGCACTGCGTCGGCAAGCGTGTTGAAGCCCGGGGCCCAGATGCTGCAGGAAAGATCCGTGCCGGACTTCAATGCGAGAGCCGCAGCGTGGGTGATGTCTGGTGCGTTGTGGTGGCCCTGCGTCACGTCCACGATGGCGCCGCAGTCGCTGACGACAAATCCCTGAAAGCCCCAGTCCTTGCGCAGATGATCCTGCAACAGGTCGGTGTTGGTGCAGGCGGCGTGGCCGTCAATTGCGTTATAAGCGCACATCACGGATTTCACGTGGCCATCTACGACCGTGGCGCGGAAGGCTGGCAGGTAGGTTTCTTCAAGATCGCGCGCAGACGGTTTCACGTCAAAGACGTGCCGCAACGACTCCGGCCCGCTGTGCACGGCGAAGTGTTTGCTGGTGGCGATGGCCTCCGGATGGTCGGGATCGCTACCCTGGACGCCGGTGATGAAGGAAACACCCATCTGTGCGGTGAGGAATGGATCTTCTCCGTAGGTCTCCTGACCGCGTCCCCAGCGAGGATCGCGGAAGATATTGATGTTGGGCGACCAGAAGGTGAGTCCGTAAAAGATACGATGGTTGCCTTCGCGCTGCGCCTCGTTGTACTTGGCCCGCGCCTCAGTGGCGATGACCTGCCCCATGCTGTGCAGTGCGGCTGTGTCCCACGTAGCGGCCATACCGATGGCCTGCGGAAAGACCGTTGCATATCCTGCGCGGGCCACGCCGTGCAAGGCCTCATTCCAGGTCTGGTAGTCCGGTACGCCCAGCCGCGGGATGGCCGGGGCCCAGTCCTCAAGCTGTGAGGCTTTTTCCTCAAGCGTCATGCGCGAGACCAGATCGTGGGCACGTGCCGCGGGCGATAGCTGCGTATTCATATACGCCGGTTGCTGGGACAGACCAGGGATGGAGCAGGCTAGAAGCGAAACCAGTGCGAGGAAAGACTTGGACATGCGATATCTCCGGGATGCTGAACCACGAACTGGCCGGTGGAGAGCAAGGAACCGCGCACCGGGAAATTCGAGGGGTATAGCAAGAAAGACTGTAACGGAACAGCCTCGGAGTTGGCTAGCGGAATTCCATAAGAATATCGGTTTACTGAGATTTCTGACGCGCAGGAAAGCCTTCCATGGAGCGAGAGGTTCCCCGGGGTGGGAGCCGAGAACCATAGTGCAATGCCTGCGGTATTTCCATGAGCTATTTCCGAGCAAAACTGAAGCCAAGGCCTGTGGTGAGGATGATGTCGTTGTCCTTGGTTCCGGGTGGGGGATTGGTAACTTCAATATCATAGATGGTGGTTTGCCAGCTGAGGATCTTGTTGATCCGGGTGTTGAGCGTGGCTGTTATGTTGGCCTCGAACTGGCCCAGTTGGTTCATATTTGGATACAGATTGCCCTGCTCAGTGAGGGAGCTGGAGGCGCCGAATTTCTGACTGTATTGTTCGCCCAGATTGATGGCGACAAAGCTGTTGGTGATAGAAGGAACGGCTGTTGGCTGGATGGCGGAGGCGGGAATCGCGCTGTAGTTTTCGTGTGTCCAGACCAGTCCGGAAGTGAGGTCGAGCGTCTGCCGTGGAGTATTCCGGGCATGGTAGCCGGCGCCGCCTCCGGTAATGGAGCGCAGGGTCAGATCCTGCAGCGCGTTGGTGTTAAAGTCCTGGGTGACGAATCCAAAAAGGTGTGGATTGAGGTTGTGGTCGTAGCGAAGGCCTGCGTTTGTGGTATTCGCCGTAGTACTGTTCAGAATGCCGTCGTGGGTATAGAGCGAGTTGAAGTATCCGCTGGTTTTGTCGTGAAGTGTGGGGCGAGCCAGTGTGATTCCGCTTCCAATGGTGGTGGTGTTGCTGTTGCCCCGGGCAAAGGCAAAGCTGACATTCGCAGTGCCGCTCCAGGAGTGCGTCCAGCCGGGGTGCAGCGAGGCCAGATAGCGGGTCTGTGCCGCCTGGGTGCGGAGCAGGGTGATGCTGGATGTCGGCAAACGCTGGGTTCCTTGAGCGGTTGTGACCGTAAATTCGTCCCCGTCGCGGCGCAGACCGGTGATGGACAGCGGCTCCGTTGCCGGAGCAGGCAGCACCAGGAGCAGCGGATGGTCAAGCGTCAACCAGGCCACGCGGGCCCAGTCGATGGAAATGCTTCCGGCAAAGTTGGTTTGCATGCCCAGCTTGCCGCCGCTGAGTTGGGTGACTGTGCCCGTAATCCGGGTTCCGTCCTGCAGCAGGACGGTGTCCGCCAGCAGGCGTGGAGCGAAGCCGAGCAGAAGCACACAGGCGAGAACGAACCATCTGATCTCTCCACGTCTTGCTACACAACCACATGGGGGAAGTTCGATTCCGGCTGCATTCCAAGAGATTTGTTCGGGGGTGTGACTTGAGATGGTGCGTGGGGAAGCCTTCGTGTGCATGCGTACCTTCTTGAGTTGGGGGATGTGTGGGGGATCAGACTGTACGTTTTCCGTTTTCGAGTTGCACACAGTATAGCGAGATCAGGAAATCGGTCCCTTGCGATTTCTCAGCAGAAGACTCCCTGTCATGCAAGGGTTGCGCTTGGTATGATGACCGTGATTTTTCTGTATACAAAAGGACGGGCAGGCGATGCGACCCAATGCCTATTTGATGCGAGCGACGGCCAGCGGCGCGCTGGGGGGATTGCTGTTTGGCTTTGATACGGTGGTGATCTCCGGTGTCATGGATGCGCTCACGCGGCTTTATCACCTGAGCGATCAGGCGCAGGGAGTCACAGTGTCGATTGCCGTGATTGGAACGGTACTCGGTGCGATGACTGCCGGAGTGATTGCACAGCGCTACGGCGGGCGAGAAACGCTACGCGGCACTGCGGTCGTCTATGTGATCTCTGCCTTGGGTTGTGCCCTTGCCTGGAACTGGAGTGCGCTGCTGGCATTTCGATTCCTCGGCGGGCTGGGGATTGGAGCCAGCTCGGTGCTGGGGCCGGTGTATATTGCGGAACTGGCGCCAGCCAAGTGGCGGGGTCGGCTGGTGGGGACGTTTCAGGTGAATGTGGTGCTGGGTATCCTGTTGGCCTATGCATCCAATCTGGGAATTCGCCTGCTGCATCTGGGAGCGGTGGAGTGGAGAATGCAGTTGGGAATGGCAGCAATTCCAGCCATTCTTTTCCTGATCATGCTCTTCGGCATTCCCCGCAGCCCGCGCTGGTCTGTCTCCAAGGCGAGAATCGAAGAGGCGCTGGAGGTGCTGCGTCGAATGGGTGACCCGGATCCGGAGCGCGAACTGGCCGAAATCCAGGAGGCGCTGCGTGAGAGCCATGCCACCGCCAACGAGCCGGTCTTCCAGCCGAAGTATCGCTATCCGCTCTTTCTTGCCATCACGATTGGAGCATTCAACCAGTTGGCTGGCATCAATGCCATCCTCTATTACCTGCCGCATATCTTTGCCTCGGCTGGATTCAGCCAGCTCTCAGGCGATGTGCAGTCGATTGCGATTGGCGCGACGAATCTGGTGTTCACGCTGGTGGGGATGGCGCTGATCGACCGGCTGGGGCGGAAGACGCTGCTGCTGATTGGCGCGGCGGGAACGGCCGGGTGTCTGGCGGGCGTGGCGTGGGTCTTTCTGTCGCACAGCCATCCGGCGGCGCTGCTGTGGCTGCTGGTGGCCTATATCGCGTTCTTCGCGGTTTCGCAGGGAGCGGTGATCTGGGTGTATATAGGCGAAGTCTTTCCCAACGCAGTGCGCAACAAGGGGCAGAGCGTGGGCAACAGCGCGCACTGGATTACCAATGCGGCGATTGCGTTTGCGTTTCCCGTGCTGGCGGCGCGGGCAGGCGGCGCGCCGTTTGTGTTCTTTGCGGCGATGACGGTGGTGCAGTTCGTGACGGTGCTGCTGGTCTATCCGGAGACCAAGGGACAAACCCTGGAGGCGCTGCAGAAGCGGCTGGTTAAGGCTTGATTGTGGCTTACACCGTATTCTTCGGGATACGAATCAGCCGCTTGTGCAGCGTATCAACAATCATGTTTATTTCCAGTGATCGGGCCTATCCATGATCTGCTGTTCTGCGATGGAATGAAGACATGAGGACGCAACAGCAGATTGGCTGCTCTGCTGCAGGACTGCAGACCGATACCGCAACAGCACCCAGGATTGAGATCGATACCAGGTCGGGCATGCCGGTGGGACCTAAGTTCTGGCCGCGCCTGCTCCGGGGTGACGTTTTTCGCAGTAATGGTGCGGATTTTCTGCGCGCCAACGCCGTAGAGTTCGGGGACCTGGTCTACTTTCAGAACTTTGGCGTGCGCGTGTTGCAGTGCAATCATCCGGAGTTGATTCAGGAGATGCTGGTGCGTGATGCCGGCCACCATCATCGGGGACTGGTGATGCAGCGCTCCCGGATGGTGCTGGGCGAGGGCTTGCTGACCAGTGAAGAGCCGCTGCATATGCGGCAGCGGCGACTGGCGCAGCCAGCCTTTCATCGAGAGCGTATTGCGGCCTACGGAGAGGTGATTGGGGAATTTGCAAGAAGGATGACCGGGCAATGGACCGAGGCCGGCGTGGTGGAAGTACACAGCGAAATGCTGCTGCTGGCTTTGCGTATCGTCGGCAAGACACTCTTTGACACCAACGTGGAACAGGAGGTGGAGAGCATCGCCGAGGCCGTGGATGCCTTTATGGGTTTTTTGCCCCTTGCCTTCCTGCCCATGTCCCACCTGATCCAGCAGCTTCCCCTGCCGCTGATGCGTCGGATTCGTCGAGGGCAAGAGCGTCTGGATACGCTGATCTATCGCATGATTGCCGAACGGCGGGCCAGTCCGGAGGATCGTGGGGACCTGCTCAGCATGCTGCTGATGGCTACCGATGAGGAATCTCAGGAACAGGGGTATGCGGAGCGCATGACCGACCGGCAGGTGAGGGATGAATGCCTGACCGTGCTGCTGGCCGGGCACGAGACGACAGCCAATGCGCTGACCTTTGCTCTATGGCTGCTGGCCACGCATCCGGAGGTCCAGCAGCGCGCCGCTGCCGAGGCGCAGCAGGTGCTGAAGAATCCATCTCAGGACAGCTTGCGTGGCGTTTCGTCTGAGGATTATGGCCGTCTTCCGTACCTGGGCCAGGTCTTTGCCGAGGCCATGCGGCTGTATCCACCTGTGTGGGTGACGGCACGTACTGCTGCCGAGGAGTATCTGTGGAGGGGAATTCGGGTCCAGCGCGGCACCATTCTGATTGCGCCGCAATATGCCGTACACCGCGATGAGCGGTGGTATCCGGAGCCGGATCGGTTTGATCCGGAAAGATTTACAGCTGTGGCAAAGGCAGCCAGGCCGCGCCTTGCCTACTTTCCGTTTGCAGCAGGAAGTCGGCAGTGCATCGGCGAAGGTCTGGCACGGATGGAGGGAGTTCTGATCCTGGCGACGATTCTTGCCGATTGGGAGCTGACGCCGGAGTCGGGAGCAGGCACCGCGATTGCCGTGCAACCCGCCATTACGCTGCGACCGGCTGGCCCGGTCAAGCTGGTTGTGCGGCGCCGCCAAATGCCTGACTCCCGTTGACTCTGCACTGGTTATTCGGTATTCTAAAAGCCTTGTGCAGAGTTGCGTCTGCGCCCGGAATGGGGTCCTCAAGCAACATGGACTGCCAACTGGAGCCAGACGGGCAAAGCGTCAGGCATTGCCAAGCATCCGGCGTACGGGTTCCAAGTGCTGTAAGTGTTTGGGAATCTGTACTATGCACATGGTTCTCACGCAACCGAACGGGTTTGGTCGTGGGTGGCTGCCATGCAGAATTGCGCATGGCGCAAGGATTTTCCCGGAGCCATTTGGCTTGGGTGCAGCAGGAATTTCAGGAAGTTCGAAAGAGCAGGAGCGAGATGTCAACGTATATTCCGAGCGCCAAAGAAATCGACCGCAAGTGGTTCGTCGTGGACGCCAGCGGCAAGACGCTGGGGCGTCTGGCCACTTCGGCAGCCAACGTGCTGAGCGGCAAGACGAATCCGAAGTATGTGCCCTACATGGACATGGGCGATCACGTCATTGTGATCAATGCGGAGAAGGTGCGACTGACCGGTTTGAAGTCGCAGAGCAAGGTGTATCGCCGGTATACGGGATTTCCGGGCGGTCTGCGTGAGGAGTCCTTCCTGCGGCTGCTGCAGCGCAAGCCGGAGAAGATTGTCGAAGAGGCGATCAAGGGAATGTTGCCAAAGACCAAGCTGGGTCGTCAGATGGCAACCAAGCTGAAGGTGTATCGCGGCGACCGTCATCCGCATGAAGCACAGATGCCGGCGGCGCTGGACGTAAAGGCGTAAGAGTTTTCCGCTCCTTAAGCAAGGGGCGCACAATGCCTGAATGGGCGAAAGAGAGCGTATGGCAGAGCTGGTTCAATACTACGGAACGGGACGCCGGAAGTCGGCGATTGCCCGCGTGTTTCTGCGTCCGGGTACGGGCGCATTCAAAGTGAATGGTCGCGCGTTCGAGGAGTATTTTGTCACCGAACAGCAGCGTGTTTCGGCGCGTCGCTCACTGGTGCTGGCAGAGATGCAGGGCAGCTTTGACGTGGTCACCACGGTTTCCGGTGGCGGCGTTTCTGCCCAGGCCGATGCCGTGAAGATGGGATCGGCGCGCGCCCTGGTGGAGTTCAACCCCGAGCTGCGCAAGTTGCTGAAGGGTGAGAATTTGCTGACGCGCGATGCGCGCCAGAAAGAGCGCAAGAAGTACGGACAGCGTGGTGCCCGCGCCCGCTTCCAGTTCTCCAAGCGCTAGTTTTCGGCTGGCTCTCCGGCGGGCTATCGGGCCTTGCCGGAGATTCGGCTTGAGTTGTATCAATCCCGCTTCGGCGGACTTAATCCGGGCAAGGCGAATGTCAGTCCGGATGCACGGCATGAAGGAGTTCCATTGGCTACGATTACGATGAAAGAACTGCTCGAGGCAGGCGTTCACTTCGGGCATCAGACCAAGCGCTGGGATCCGCGGATGAAGGAATACATCTTCGGCGAGCGCAACGGAATCTACATTATTGACCTGCAAAAGACGCTGAAGATGTTCAAGGACGCGTCCAAGTTTGTGACCGACCTGTGTGGCGAGGGTCGCACGATCCTGTTTGTGGGTACCAAGCGCCAGGCGCAGGAAGCGATTGCTGAAGAGGCAACGCGCGCTGGAATGCCATACGTAAACCAGAGGTGGCTGGGAGGCCTGCTGACCAACTGGGTTACGGTGCAGAAGTCGGTCAAGCGTCTGCAGGAACTGGATGAGATGGCGACTGACGGTCGTTATGATCTGCTGACCAAAAAAGAAGTGATCAAACTGGAGCGCGAGCGTAAGCACCTCCAGTCGAACCTGGCCGGCATCAAGAACATGAAGCGACTGCCGGATGCGATTTTTGTCATCGACTCCAGCAACGAAGCGATTGCCGTCAAGGAAGCCAAGAAGCTGGGAATCACGGTTGTGGCCGTGGTGGATACCAACTGCGATCCCACACTGGTCGATTACGTGATCCCTGGCAATGACGATGCGCTGCGTGCCATTCGTCTGTTCACCTCCAAGATTGCCGAGTCGGCAATTGAGGGCGTGAACCTGGTGGGAGATAAGCAGTTTGCCGAGGCAGAGCCGGTAGCCGAAGTGGCCGCCGAACAATCCGCAGAGGACGCAACCGGTGAAGATGTTGATCTGGAAGCGGTTCTGGGTGGAGGCATTCGCAAGGCTCCAGCATCGGTTTCGGCAATTGCCGAGGAGCCGGAAGCAGCGGAATCAGCGCTTTAATCTTCTATACGGCATGAGCCGTGTACAAACAGAGCGTGGCCGCCAGATCAGGGAGCCACGCTCTTTGTGTGTGAACCGGTCTGGCGGGAACGCCCAGCAGGTAATTCAACGAACGAGTGATGAGGGATGACGACGGTGAGCGTAAAGATTGATGCAAAGCTGGTGAAGGAACTGCGGGACAAGTCTGGCGCGCCGATGGGCGACTGCCTGAAGGCGCTGCAGGAGTCGAACGGAGACATCGAAGGCGCATTCGTGGTGCTGCGCAAGCGCGGCATGGCTTCTGCGCAGAAGAAGGCTGCGCGCAGCACGAATGAAGGCGCAGTGGGCACCTACATCCATGCAGGCGGAAAGATCGGTGTACTGCTAGAAGTCAACTGCGAGAGCGACTTTGTAGCCCGCACGGATGATTTCCAGGAGCTGCTGAAGGACGTGGCGATGCACATTGCAGCCAGCGACCCCAAGTTTGTGCGTCCGGAGGACGTTACCCCGGAGGATCTGGAGCGGGAGCGCGAGATTTACAAGGCGCAGGCCGCCGCCACCGGCAAGCCAGCGGCTGTGGTGGAAAAGATCGCCGAGGGCAAGATGGCAAAGTTCTACGAGGAGGTTTGCCTCCTGGAACAGCCGTTCATCAAGGATCAGTCGATCTCGGTGAAGGAGCTGATTGCGCAGAAGGTGGGCAAGCTTGGAGAAAACATCACCGTGCGTCGCTTTGCTCGCTTCAAGGTGGGCGATCCGAACTGGACAGTGGCGACCACCAAGCTCACGGATGCAGCAGGCGAATAATACGTCTGCCGTCAGCAGGAATTTCCAAGCCCGGCGCATTGCGCCGGGCTTTTTCTTTGCAGCGGGAGATTGCTACATCCCATTGCGAACAATATGATAATCCGGTTACAGAAAATTCCACTCAGGGCAGGCGGTAAAGATGCAAGGCAGGTGGGGATGGTGTGTGGTTCTAGCCGGGGTCTGCAGCCTTTGGATGACCGGTATTCGGGCACAGGTACCGACGAGTCAGGAGATTGGCAAGGGATGGATGCTGCGGGAAGCCGAGAAGGTTACGGCGCCGCCAGCGGAAATTTCCTCGCCGGGCTTTGATCTTCGAGGGTGGTATGTGGCTACGGTCCCCGGGACCGTGCTCACGACGCTGGTGCATGCCGGGGTGTATCCGGAGCCGCTCTATGGGGAGAACAATCGTCCCAATCGGATTCCGGAAAGCCTGAACAAGAATTCTTACTGGTATCGTACGGTATTTGATGTGCCCGCCAGCTATCAGGGTCGGCGGATATGGCTTAACTTTGCTGGCATCAACTACGCGGCGGAGATCTGGCTGAATGGCAGGCAGGTCGGCACGATGAAGGGCGCATTTCGTCGCGGCATTTTTGATGTCACCGATTGGGTCAAGCCCGGGGAGCACGCCATTCTGGCTGTCCTCGTTTCTCCGCAACCGCACCCGGGTGTGCCCCACGAGCATACGATCGCCGATGGCATGGGAAGCAATGGCGGCGTTACGGCTCTGGATGGCCCTACTTTTCTTTCGACGATCGGATGGGACTGGATTCCGGCGATTCGCGACCGTGACACCGGGATCTGGAACCGAGTCACGCTCTCAGCCAGTGGTCCTGTGGTGGTGCGCGACCCATTGGTGACGACGGATCTTCCTTTGCCGCGGACTGACTCGGCCGATATTGCCATCCAGACCACGCTCGAAAATGTGACGAATCAAGCGGTATCCGGACAATTCCATGCCTCCTTTGGCTCTGTCCGTGTGACGGTTCCGGTTACCATTCCTGCGCATGGCGAGCAGACGGTGACCATGAATCCGAAGACGCAGCCCGCTTTGCACATGGAGCATCCGTTGCTCTGGTGGCCCAACGGCTATGGACCGCAGAACCTGTACACCATGCATCTCAGCTTTGAAGCCGCCGGCATGGTCTCGGACGAGACAAGTTTTGATTTCGGCGTGCGCAAGATCACCTACACGGTGCCGGACTCGGAGAACCTGACAGTCTCCGTCAATGGAGTGCGCGTCTTTTTGCGTGGCGGTGACTGGGGCCTGGATGAGGCAATGAAGCGGATTCCGCGTGAGCGGCTGGATGCGGAGATTTACATGCATAAGCTCGCCAACCTGAATATGATTCGCAACTGGGTGGGGCAGAGCACGGAGGAAGACTTCTACGAACTGTGTGACAAGTACGGCATTCTGCTCTGGGATGAGTTCTTTCAGCCCAATCCTTCCGATGGCCCAAACCCGGACGATCTGACGACGTATATCGCCAATGTGCGCGACAAGGTGCTGCGCTATCGGAATCATCCCTCGATCGCCATCTGGTGTGCACGCAATGAGGGCTACCCGCCGAAGGAGATTGACGACCAGTTGCGGACGCTGCTGGCGGAGCTGGAGCCGACGCGGCTGTATCAGCCGAGTTCAACGGCCGGGCGCGGGGTGAACTCCGGCGGGCCGTACTGGTGGCGTGCGCCACGCTTCTATTACCAATACTCAGAGGCATTCAAGACTGAGATCGGCAGTACGTCGATTCCGACGATGGAGAGTGTGCAGGGCATGATGCCGGCCAAGGACTGGACCGAGATCAATGATGACTGGGCAGAGCATGATCTGGCTCGCGGGGCATCGCATGGAGACACCTATCCGGCGACGCTGGCGGCGCGTTACGGGAAGATAGCCAACCTTGCAGACTTTGTCCGAAAGAGCCAGCTTGCGAACTATGAGGCCTTTCGCGCTATGTATGAAGGCCGGGAGGCGCGGCTGTTCAATCCTTCCACTGCCGTGATTACCTGGATGAGTAATCCGGCACAGCCAAGCTTTGTCTGGCAGCTCTATCATCACGATCTGGAGCCGAATGCCTCACTGTTTGCCGTGAAGGAAGCCGGTGAGATGGTCCATGTGCAGTTGAACGAAGCCGATGGGGAACTGCAGGTGATCAATAATCGCCCAGAGATATTGAAAGGCGCCAAGGTCCACGAGTGGGTTTACGCCTTCGATGGCACGCTGAAGTATGAGCATGAATTCCCGGTTACCGGGCCAGCCAGCTCGGCCATCAGCATTGCACGCATTGATCCGGTAGACGGGGACTGGCATTGGCCAAAGGATCTGGGGCCGGTGCACTTTATCCGTCTGGAGCTTACGGATGCAGCCGGACAGTTGCTGAGCCGGAACTTCTATTGGCGTGCACCGGAGAGTGATCTGGACAATCTCCAGGCCATGGACACGATGCCGCGCGCGGTACTCACAGCGCATGCCGTGCGCGCCAATGCCAGCGGCAGACTTCACATCACGGTGACACTTGCCAATCCAGGCAAGACCATTGCGGTGATGGCGCATGTGCAGTTGCGGCGGCATCTGGCTGCGGATCGGGAAGGTGTGCGCGTGCTGCCTGTCTTCTACAGTGACAATTACGTATCGCTGGCGCAGGGCGAGAGCCGAACGATCGATATCGACGCAGACGCCTCGGAGCTGATGGGGCAGGATCCGCTGGTCGTGGTGGATGGCTGGAACATCGGGGTGGCTGCCGCACCGGATTCGCCGGTTCCTGTGGAGCTGAATGTGAATGCGCAGGTAGATCACTGGCCGATGACGGGTCTGCCAATCGTAGCCCATACGTGGAAGGACACGTCGCAGACTACCATGCCGCAGGCCATGCGGTAGGCAGGGATGGGTCAGGCGCCAATACGGCTGCGCAGCCAGCGCTGAGCAGGCTTTTCCACCAGATGGAGGGTCAGGATGGCGATTCCGATGAGGATGGCATAGCTGATCCAGGGATCGAACCGGGAAAGCCCGAGCGCGGGTAGAATGCCGCTGGCGTGGAGGAGATTCCACAGGTTGAAGTGCAGCAGGTAGAGGCAATAACTGGCCTCACCGACGAAAACGAGCGGCGCAAGCCCGAAGAAGCGCGAGAGGAGATTGCGACCGGCAAGCCCCAGGATCATAGCACCAAACAGGGGCATCAACAGCCCATCATGCAGCATGGAATAGGGTAGACGTGGCTCATGCAGAAGTGTGAGATAGAGGCCCGCGAAGCCGCTGATGCCAAGCATGAGCCGGATACGACCATCCCGTGAGATGCGCGCATCCACGGCGGCCAGAAAGACGCCGAAGACGAAGCCCGGCAGATGGGGCAGCGGAGTGAACTTGAGAGCCTGGAGCCAGATGCCGTAGGAGAATCGATCGGGCTTGAGAATCTGGTCCGGGCTCAGCAGGGCATAGAGTGTTCCAGGAAGGATGCCGATCAGCCAGAGTAAAGCCAGCAAAGACAGTAGTCCGCGCATGGTTGCCGGGCGCCTGCGAGCCGCCAGCCAGGGGAAGATCAGGTAGAAAAAGGCTTCGGCCGACATGGTCCATGCCGGCGTATTCCAGAAGGTGGCAATTTTCGGAATCCAGCCCTGGAGCAGCAGGGGCGTGAGCACAATGCCGGACCAGAAAAGCGTATGCGTGTGCGCGTGATACTCACGGGTTACCATCTGCCAGCCAAGGATCAGACTGAGTAGGTAGACCGGATAGAGCCGGGTCCAGCGAGCCTTCCAGAAGCGGGCACTGTCCAGTCTTCCTGCGCGGGCACGGTCGGCATAGTTGTAAGCCAGCACAAAGCCGGAGAGCATGATGAAGAAGCTCACGGAAATATAGCCGGCATTGACGATAGGCGCAAACGGGCCAAACCAGCGCGGATCAGAAAAATGGAAGAAAACAATATTCAGGGCCGCGAAACAACGCAGCCCGGTGAGGGCATCCAGACGGGCAGGCTTGGCAACTTCCACAGGAATTGGACTCGATAGCAGCAGATTTGAAGCAGAATTGAAAGGAAAAAGTGCTGGAAATCAGCTGGTGACCAGCGAACCGACTTTTTCGCCCAGAACGACGCGGCGGATATTGCCCGGCTGATTCATATTGAAGATGATCATGGGCAGATTGTTGTCTTTGCAAAGGCTGACGGCTGTCAGATCCATCACTTTGAGCCCCTGCTTCAGGATGTCCATATATGTGATCTCGTCATATTTGACAGCATCCTTGAAGAGGACGGGATCGGCGTTGTACACACCCTCCACCTTGGTTGCCTTGAGCAGCACATCCGCCTTGATCTCCATGGCGCGCAAGGATGCTGCCGTATCCGTGGAGAAGAAGGGATTGCCGATGCCAGCGGCAAAGATGACAACACGTCCTTTTTCCAGATGGCGAACGGCCCGGCGACGAATGTAAGGCTCAGCTACCTGATTCATGGTGATCGCCGTCATCACACGGCACTGTACGCCGTGTTTCTCAATGGCATCCTGCAGCGCGATGGCATTGATGACGGTGGAGAGCATGCCCATGTTATCGGCACTGACGCGATCCATTTCTCTGGCATGCTCGGCTACACCGCGGAAAAAATTTCCGCCGCCAACGACGATGGCCACTTCAACGCCAAGAGAGCGAATCTCGGCAATCTCCGAGGTGATTTCAATGACGCGCTGGGCATCCAGTCCAAAACCGCGCGTGCCTGCCAGTGCTTCGCCAGAGAGCTTGAGAACGATCCGCTTATACATGCCTTTTCGAGTATCGCATACAGGCGCCGGGGAGTTGAACGCAGGAGTTGAGACTGGGAAACTTGCTACCCAAAAACCTCGGGGCAGCCGTAGCTGCCCCGAGGGATGCATACCGCTGGGCAGCATGCTAGGGCTGGTTGACCTGAATGGCGTGGTTACCACGCGGAATGGAGACAACAGCAGTCGGCGAAGCAACGGTCGGGTACGGGCCGTTCTGATCCGGGGACAGCGTGCCGGTGGAGCCATTGATCTGGAAGGTTGTGGAAGAGTTATCCAGATAGTTTGCCGTAATCACATAGCGACCGAAGCCAGGGTCAACCACAACGGCAACCGGTGCCGTTGCCGTTGCGTTGGTCTGCAAGCCGGTAGTGTTGACTGCGGCCGTCGGAGTGCCAGTGGCCAGCGTGATGGCGTAGGCGGAGACCGAATTGTCCAGCTCGTTGGTGACGTAAAGGAAGATTCCGCGAGGATCCATTGTGACTGCGGAGGGCTCGTTGCCGGTCTTGAAGGGACCGTTAATCAGCGGCAGCAGCAGGCCATTGGATTCGATAGTGTAGGCGATCAGTTCGTTTTGTGCGAAATCCGTGACATAGACAAAACGACTGGTTGGGTCGATGACCATTCCGCTGGGCTTGACGCCTGCCAGTTCCGGACTGCCATTCACCGGAGTAAGGGCGCCGGCTGCCGTGGAACTGAAGGAGTATATGTAGCCAAGTCCTGCGGTTGGATCATAGCTGGTGACAAAGACGCGCAGACCCGTGGTACCGGAAAGCGGAGCCACATTATTCACGGGCCAGTTTGCCGTGGATTGCACAGAGGTTGGATTGATTCCAACTGGCCAGTAGGAAAGATTGCCATTCTGGATGGGATTGCCGAGCGAACCGTCGGAATTCATCGGGAAGACGGCAAGCGAACCCCCGTTGCAGGTAGCGGCGGAGGAGATAGCCGTGGTGCAGCCAGGCTGGTAGTTGCTGACAACAAAGAGCAGAGTGGCAGCATTGTTCGTGGAAACCGAGACCGGCGAACTGCCTACATTGGCAAGTGAGTAGGTGTTCTTTTGATGGAGCAGCCCATCATTGTCCACATAGAACTCAACCAGATTGTTGCTGGTCTGGTTGATGACGTAAATGTTGTGGTAAAGCTGCGAAATCGCCATGGAGACAGGCTTGGTGCCGCCGGAAGGGACGATGGAGCCGATCTGGCTGAGCGCGCCGGAGACACGGTCAATCTCAAAGACCTCAAGCTGGCCGGGATCGGCCTTGCTGCCGGCTACATAAACGAAATCAATGGTGACAGGGTTGCAGGCGGTGAACAGGCCGGCTGCGAGCAACGCGCCTGCCAGTACAAGAGTGGCCTGACCGAGTTTCTTGAACTTCATGAGCTTCCTTCATGGCAGGCCGATCCGATGGCCTGGAAAACTGGGTGAATGATGATCCAATCCCATTGTAATGGGCAGTTGGACTAGTGGATGGAACCATTGTGCGGCACGCCGACGATCGCTGTCGGCTGCACCATGGACGGATATGGAGAATTTTGGGTGTTCACAAGCGCGCCACTGTTTTTGCTGATCTGGAAGCCACTCATGGTGTTGCCCAGGAAATTAGCGGTGTAGATGAAACCAAGCCCGTGCGGATCCGGCAGAACGGCCACAGGATAGGTGCCTACGGCGTAGGTGCCGGAGAGTGTCAGCGTCCCGTTGGAACTGGTGGCATACATCTTCAGCGTCGAGTCGCCGGCATTGGCGGCGTAGAGGTTGCCATAGGTATCCAGTGACAGCGAAAGGGGCAGGCTACCGGAGGGCGTCGTTGTTACGGCCATGGGCATGCCATTTTGCACCGAGTAGGTAGTGATCTGTCCCAGCTTGTAGTCGGCAACGTAGAGGTACTGGCTGTTGGCATCACTGGCCATGGCAGACGGAAGTTGACCGCTGGTGATGGGAATGCCATTGTTCATCTGGGTCAGCGTGCCGTCGGAGTTGACTTCAAAGGCAAAGAGATATCCCTGAGAACTGACCGGATAACCGCTGGGGTTTGTGGTTGGCACGCTTGAGGTGGGATGATAGGCCGTCACATATACATATTTGCCGTTGGCCAGCACATTCACCGATGTCGGGGTCAGGATCGTCTTGGAATCGGTCGGGGACAGCTGCAGTGGCCAGTACGTCGGGCTGGCCGTGCTGTTGAAGAGCGGACTGCCTGGCTTGCCGGTGGAGTCCACGGGGTAGACGGCGAGATCGCCAGAGCAGGGATTGGTCGAGGAACAGCTGGGAATTGGCGAGTAGGTATCTGCCGTATACAGGTAGTTCCCCTGGGTATTTATAGCCAGGGAGATAGGGAAGGATCCGGCTGTGTTGATGGTGTTCTGGGGGTATAGTTTACCGTCGGTGCCAATGCCCATCTGCACAATATCGTTATCGTCTTCATTGACGACGTACAGATTCAGATGGTTGGGGGCGACAGCTTCAGCGACCGGATTTCGTCCACCGGAAGGGAAGGGAGAAGTAGGAATGGGCCGAAGCACACCTGATTGCGAGTTGACTTCATAGACCTGAATCTCGCCGGGGACCTGCTGGTTGGAGGTCACATACAGAAAGTCGACGGTCAGCGTACTGGTGTACTGCTGACAAGCGGTGAACAGTGTCGCCGTCGCCAGAGCAGCGGATGCAATCAGTGCGACCTGTGCGGGTTTACCAAACTTCATGCCAATCCTTCGTCCCGTGAGATTGGAGCTGACGGGGTGACTGCTTATTGCTGCAACTCAGCCGGGCTGAGCTTACTTCTGCTGCAACCATCCAGCAGCGGGTGGTTCTTGGGATGCGACGGGCATCCAGAATCTCTGGATGCCCGTCGCCCATACCTTGCAGACGGACTCCAATTAGTTGGTGCGTCCGTCAATCCAGCACCATGAAGCCGGTCCGGCAAGCTGGAAGACGCCAGTGCTGCCGCGCATCGGATTCAAAGCGCCAGAATTGGGATCCAATACGCGACCGGTGATGGTGGAATCATTCGCGTTTGCTGTGTAGATGTACTGGTTGGAGCTATCCTCTACCAGACACTGCGGGTTAGAACCGGTTCCCCAGGGCGATCCAGGTGTTTCCGTCAGCAGAGCGGAAGCCGGATCGATGGTAAAGCCGGTAATGCCGCTACCGGTCGCCTGGCTGGCTCCAAACTGGTTCGCAACATAAACAAAGCGATTCTTGGAGTCCGTAATCAGGTAAATCGGGCTGGTTTCGGTCGGATCATCCTGCACCGCGCCGCCGGTGAGCGATTGCAACGCACCATTGGTGCCGATGGTGAAGGGGACAATCTGTGCCGGGCTGGTGACGGTTACGCCGTTAGCTGTGGCGGTCAGCGGCTCATTATCCAGCACATAGACCTTGGCCCCAGAGTAGATGATCGCGGTAGCGGCTTCCATGGGAGCACCGGAACCACTATTTAGAACCTGAGGCACGTTCTGGCTAACGACCAGTTGTCCGTTGGTGGAGTTGTAGGTGTAGGGGTAAGCCACCTGACCACCTGCCACGCCGTTGGCACCGCTGACTGTGATCAGGTACCCGCTGGTGAAGGCAAAGTCAACTGGATTCGCCGGAACAGGGAAGTACGTCACCTGCTGGCCGGTGGAAGCCGTCAGCTGAGCGTTGTCGATCAGCGTCAGACGTCCGGTTGTGTTGTCAATCTGGAAGACGGTCACATCGCCGCAGCTGGTTGCCCCGGTGACGACCGCACTGCAGAACTGATTGGACGGAGCATCGTGATCCAGGACAAACAGATAGTTGCCGGATGCATCTGCCAGAAGGCGGAAGGGATTGCTACCCTGAGTGAAGAATGTCTGCTGCTGGGTGAGAATGCCGTTGCCGCCGACCACGAACTCCGTAATGTTCGGGTTCGAGCAGGGGTTGTTGGCATTACACGGAAGGCTACCGTTCGCAGGGGTTCCCTGGTTCAGCACATAGACAAAACGGCTGCCAGCCACAAGCACCGAGCGGCCAGGATTCGCGCCACCCGACCCCATCGGAAATCCATGC
>JAKBAG010000021.1 GCA_021809235.1 Acidobacteriota bacterium | reverse complement strand
TGTCGATGGTGTGCCCCTGCGGCACTGCAAACTCTGGAAAAGGATTGTCTACCTTGCTCAGCTTCAGGTTGCAGCGCTCGGCGATCTCCTGCGTGCGTGTCAGAATATCCACGCGATCCGGAAACAGCCGCTCCATCTCCTCGCCTGTCTTCACATAGAACTGGTCGGCATCAAAGCGAAAACGGTTCGTATCCTGCACCTTTGCCCCGGTCTGCACACACAGCATCACGTCATGCGGCTTGTGGTCGTCCTCGCACAGGTAGTGCGAATCGTTGGTCGCCACCAGTGGAATCTCCAGCTCCCGTTCCAGCCGATACAGATCCTTGTGAATCTGCTTCTCTTGAATCAGTCCCTGATCCTGAATCTCCAGATAGAAATTGCCGCGACCAAAGATATCTCGGTACTGGGATGCCGTCGAGCGCGCCGCTTCATACTCGCCAGCCAGTAACCGCTCGCATAGTTCTCCGGACAGGCAGCCGGAAAACCCGATCAATCCCTCGGCGTGCTGCGCCAGATAGGCCTTGCTCACGCGCGGCTTCTTGTAGAAGCCATGGACCGAGGCCTCCGACGTTATCCGGATCAGGTTGCGATATCCTTCTTCGTTCTGCGCCAGCACCAGCAGATGGTTATACTTGTCCCCGGTCGGGTCGGCTCGATGATCCTCGTTTTTGCAGATATACAGTTCGCAGCCCAGTATCGGCTTCACGCCCTTCTTCTTTGCCGCATCAAAGAAATGGACCGCTCCATAAATGTTGCCGTGGTCGGTCATCGCAACCGACTTCTGCCCGATGCTGGCCACCCGTTCGACCAGCTTGTCCACGTCGCATGCGCCGTCCAGCAGCGAATAATCCGTATGCAGGTGTAAATGTGTAAACTCAGCCATGGCTGCACTCATTGTAGGGTTTGCCTCTTCTCTGCCTGCGCCGCACCTGCGCAAACTCTGAGGAAAATCGGGTACGGAATTCTCCCTGTTCTACCCTCACCTGCCCCGTACCGTTTATGCAGCCAGCCTGATATCCCACGGTCTACAATCATGGCGGGGTGATTCCCCCGGCGCAGCCCAGAATCGCGCCCGCAGCACAATCTCAGACCTCTGGAGTTATGGAAAGCAACTATGAAAGTCTTTCTCTACATCCTCGCTTTTTCCCTGCTTACGATGGGCATCATATGGATTCTGCAGGGCATCAATGTACTTCCAGGCAGCTTTATGACCGGTCAGATTGTCTGGGCTCGCCGCGGCACCGTCGTCGCACTCAGCGGTCTGGCCGTTCTGGCTATCGCACTCTGGAAGACGCGTACCTCGCCTGGCAAATCCTAGTCACCGCTGCGTTTGCCCCACCTGCCTTTTCCACCCCTCTGGAGGACGTTCCCCGATGCTACGCTCACCGTTCCCAACCGCCGCACCACTCGCCGTTTGCGCACTTCTCAGCCTGCTCCTGCCGCTTTCCGCTGGAGCTGCTTCGAACCCGGCATCCCCATTGGCTGATGCATTTGCCCAGGAACCAACCCCGCATTCGGCTGGCTGTGACCTCATCGTGCACGTCGATCACCTTCGCAATACCCGGGGGAAGGTCGGCACCATTGTCTTCGCCAGTCCCTCCGGATGGCCGGAAAACAAGCAGAAGGCTCTGCGCCACGGCCCGGCTGATATCGTCCAGACGCCGGCCGGAATCACCTCCACGGCCATCTGGAAGGGACTGCCGCCGGGAAACTACGCCATCGCCGCAATTCATGATGAAAACGGAAACCATAAGCTGGATCGCAACTTCTTCGGCATTCCCACGGAGGGCTTTGGCTTTGCCAACAATCCTTACGTCGGCCTCACCCCGCCCTCATTCCAGAAGGCAAGCATCGCGCTCACCTGCCCCTCCACCGAAATCGCCATTCACATCCAATACCGCTAGGGATTGCTCACTCCCTTTCATATTGTCAATCAAGTAAACAGTTCGATCATTTTCTCTCAAGATATCCAGTACTTTTCCGATTGTCTTGGGTAAGATTTAGGAAGTATCTCAGTCTCGGATATCTCCCGTTCCGTTTCTGGTCAGGCGGCGCAGTCAAATGAATCCCACTTGCAGTACCTGCGGCTCCAGCACAACGCGCAGAACCCGACGCAAAAACACAATCGTGCATCGACTCCGTCGCTTCTTTGGCTACTATCCTTGGGAGTGCCTCACATGCCAGGCTCGCTTCTTCAGCCAGCAGCGCTACTCCAAAGGGGAACGCAGTCCCCACGGTGAAGTCTACGTCGGCGAGAAGAAAAAAAATGCTCCCAACGCAGATCCCGCCCGGCAGGACAAGAACTAAGTCAAAAGCTGCCCCTGCCGTTACTGATAGCCAGTCTTACGATTCTGCAAAGACGAAAGCCCCGGAAGCAATCTTTCCGGGGCTTTCGTCTTTGCTTCTCTCTTGCGCTTAACGCTTCTTCTTTGCTGCCGCTTTAGGAGCTGCTTTAGGCGTCTGCCGTGCTGGCTTACTTGTCTTTTTTGCCGCAGCCGGGCGAGGAGTTGGCTTGGCCGTCTTTGCCGTCGCTTTGCCAGCCGATTTGCTGGGTGCCTTTCCCTTCGCCGCCGGCACTGCCTTCTTCACCGCCGATGCAGCTTTCTTTCCTGCCGGCGCAGCCTTTTTCGCCACCGCAACGGCCTTCTTTGCCACCGGCGCCGCCTTTTTCGCAGGCGTTGTTGCTACTTTGGCTGCCTTTGCCACAACCTTTGGCTGAGCCTTGCCCAGTTTTACCGGCTTGGCCGCTGGCTTTTCCGGCTTCTTGGCCTCTGTCTTGGCAGGCTTTTCGTATGCAGTTCTGGCTGGAGCCTTCACTTCTGCTTTCGTCGTCGTCCTGGGTTCGGATTTCGCTACTGTCCTGGACTCTGCCTTGGCGGCCATCTTTGTCACAGTGCCTTCCGGCTTGCTCTTGCTCGCTACCGTCTGCTTCCGGCTGCGCGCCATCGCTACCACCGGTTCGTCCTCATCCTCGTCTGGCTCGCTCTCGTCGACTTCGCCCACCGTCTCCCGTGCAAAGACGTCATCATCATCTGTATCGTCGTCATCGCCCAGGATGCGTCCCTCATCGCTGTCCCCGATACGGAAGTCCAGCTCGACGGCGTCCTCGTCCAGTTCGCTATCCTCGTCTTCCTGATCGCCTTCATCCTCATCCACTACTCGAGACTTCACGCGGATTTCAGCAGTCCGGCGGGCACGGCTGCGTTTGAAGGTCGGCTGCGGGGCGGGTGCGGGTGGAGAATACGGCTCCAGAAACGCACGCATCTCCTCGTCGCTTTGCAGTTCCCCATCAATCAAGCGCAGAAAAATGCTCTGGATCAGTCCGCCATACTCCGGCAGCTCCGGGGTAATCCGCATCTCGGCCATCCGTGCCACTGGCAGCTTCTGCCGAAACTCCGGCCAGACCTTCAGGAAGGCATCCATCTTCTCCCGCACAGCCGCCTGCCGCGTCGTGAATCCCAGCCACACCACAGCTTCCGGAGCAAAGCTCGTCAGCAGTTGGTAGCAGGCAGAAGGACGAGCATTCTCCTTGGAAAGAAGTTGCTTGGCCAGTTGGGCCGCGCTCTCCTCCAGGCCCTCCCAGGCCTTTACAAAGCCGGGCCGCAGGAATCGCTCCTTCAGCGCCGCCAGATCCTTGGCAGAAAGCTTTGCCGTCAGGTAATGTGCCTGCGCTGTTGCCAGATCCGCCTGTACGCCCTGCATCTGCATCTCAATCGAGAAATCATGGAGCGCCTTCAGCTTCTCCACATCGGCCTTGGCTGTGGTCCAGCCCGGAAACAGTGCCTTCATCCAGCCATCGGTCTCGTGGGAGGCCATGACCTTCAGCGCCTCTTCTTCGTGGACGATCTGTTCCAGCTCGCGTCGCCGCTCCTCTTCGGAGAGATACTCAATCATCGACTCTTCGCGGGCATTTTCATACCTTCGTTGTGTCCGTTCCTCCAGCTGGAATCCCAGCCGAACCCGTAGCCGTGAGGCCCGCACGAGTCGCGCCGGCTCCTCCAGAAATCCATAGTTGGACACCAGCCGCAGTTGCCGCTGTTCCAGATCCGCCACCCCGTTGAGAGGGTCCATCAGCAGTCCATAAGAGCCGTCATTCAATGAGATCGCCATCGAGTTCACGGTAAAGTCCCTCGATCGCAGGTCTTCATGAATGGATGCCCACGTATAGACCGGCTTGCCGCACTTCGGATAATCCGTCTGCCTTGCGCTGGTCAACTCCAGCAGCACACTGCCGGGAAATCGTAGCGAAAGCCGGCGAGAGGCACTACTTTCCCACCAGACCGTCGCGCCGTGGGCTACCAGTGGCTTCTTCAGCTCGGAGGAATTCCCATGGATCACTACCTCCAGCTCGCGGACAGAGTTGCCGCAAACCAGATCACGGACCGCATCACCGACCAGAAAAACCGGCATCTGGGCCTCTCGCGCCACCTCGCGGACAGCGCGCAATGCGCCCTGCTGATGGACGCTCAGTCGATTTTCCAGCAAATAGACGAAATCAGGCATCTCGGATCGATCGCTCCTGCCAGGAGTTCCCCATCAAACCGCAGAATGGAAAGAACTTATTCATAGCCCCAAAAGTCCGGGCAACCACAGTACGTTAACACAATGAAAATCCCTTGGCTAGGGCCTGATCCCACTTCTGGATGAGAGGGGAGTTCCCGGCAGGAATCGGCCACACCAGCCCAAGTCCGCTACAATGCACTCATGACCCTGGCGGAACTAGCCGAGCGGCTGCAGGCGGAACTGGTCGGAGACGGATCCATCGAGATCACCGGTGTTCAGGGACTCGAAGAAGCCACTCCTTCGGACCTTACCTTTGTTGCCAATCCCCGCTACGCAGCCCTGGCCCGCACCACCCAGGCAGGTGCCATCCTCGTCACTCCGGACTTCCCTGCCCTGGCCACGCCCACGCTGCGCCTGTCAAATCCCTATCTTGCCTTTGCTCAGGCACTTGCACTCTTTCATACCCCGCCCGACCATCCCCCGGGTATTCATCCCACTGCCGTCATCGATCCCACCGCCAGCATCGGGGAAAACGCGCACATTGGGGCCTATGTCGTCATCGGACGTCACGTTGTCCTGGGTCCGCACGCCGTCCTGCTCCCGCATGTTGTTCTCTATGATCGCGTACAGGCCGGGCATCACTTTTTCGCCCATGCCCACGCCGTTGTCCGGGAAGGCTGCCAGCTTGGCGACTCCGTCACGCTGGAAAACGGCGTCATTGTCGGTGCTGACGGCTTTGGTTTTGCCCGTGATGCCCACGGTCGCTGGCAAAAGATTCCCCAGACCGGACCGGTTCGTATCGGTTCCCACGTCGATATTCAGGCAAATGCCTGCATTGACCGCTCCAGCGTTGGCAGCACCGTTATCGGAGAAGGCTCCAAAATCGACAACCTCGTCCAGGTTGGCCATGGCTCCCGCGTCGGAAGCCACACCCTGCTCTGCGCTCAGGTCGGACTGGCTGGCTCATCGGTCGTCGGCTCCAACGCCATTCTCGCTGGTCAGGCCGGGGTCGCCGGCCACTGCGAAATCGGCGACGGTGTCATTCTCACTGCTCAATCCGGTGTCTCCCATGACGTACCCGCGGGCAAAATGATCTCCGGCTCGCCGGCATTCGACAATCGGCTCTGGCTGCGTGCCGTCAGCCTCTTCCAGCGTCTGCCGGAGCTGGTTCGCCGCATCACCGCGCTGGAAAAGCGCCTGAACGCCCTCCCCACCGCCGAACAGACAACCCATCCCCACCCAGGAGGCCAGCAAAAATGACCCGTTCGCACTTTCGCTGCTTTGCTCTCGTGGCCATCTTCGTCGGCCTGCTGTTTGCTGCCGGCTGCCGCAACTACGAATCCTTCTGGATCAACGTTACCGTCGTCAACCAGACCGGAGCCGCTATCAAGGACATAGAAGTCGACTATCCCAGCGCCAGCTTCGGTATCAACCTGCTCCCCGCCGGCGCGGTCTACCACTACCGGCTCAAGGTGAACGGTCACGGTAAACTCAGCGCCCAGTACCTGGCTCCCATGGACAAGCCGGTCAAGGTCTCCGGACCCTCCGTACAGGACAACCAGCAGGGGCAGGTAACCATCACGCTTCTGCCCCAGGGAAAAATCACCTTTGCCGACCAGCTCACCATGGGACATTCTGCGTTCTGACGTTTCTTTGTATCGACAAAACCGTCGGGCAGAAGTGCGGGGAATCAAGCTGGAATGCAGGCTGTCCAGAAATCCCGGAAATTCTTTGATAAAAGCAATATCTTTTGGAATAATTTCCTAAATCTGCGAAGCTCCCCCAGGTTCTAGCCGATAGCTAATTTGATAGTCCCGATCAGGTTACCAACTTCGACAGGACCATGACCATGAACGAGCAACTGGCTGACGACGCCAGGGGGTTGATGATTCTGCGCACCGCGAAACCAATGCGTACTGCTCCGCCCGCAGACTTCCTGCTTCGTGCGCTCCTGCTTGTTGCCCTGCTGGCGCTCTCCATCGTGGGCGCCCACAACTTCTCCGTCGACCGTCCCGGCTTCGACATTCTCTGGTTTGCCGACGGCATTCTGATGGCGGTGCTACTGCTGGCGCCGCGTTGGCGCTGGCCTGGCTATCTTCTGGCGGGCTTTGCCGGCATGCTCCTTGGCAGTGCTCTTATTCATGAATCCCTCTCCCGCAATCTCTTCTTCAACGCGCTCAATCTTCTGGAAGTCTGGCTCCCAGTCCTGCTTCTTCGTCCTCGCTCCGCAGTCCTGCCGGATTTCGCGCGCCCGCGTTACGTTGCACGCTTTCTCTTCCTCGTCTGTTTCCCCGGCCAGCTTCTTTCCGCCTTGCTCAACGGGGCGCACAACGTCTATTTCCATGAGCAGCCCTTCTGGCCGAGTGTCGGGCAGTGGTTTTTCTCCGGCTGCCTTGGCATCTTCTGCGTCACACCTGCCATGGTAGCCATCCTCAGCACCCGCCCCAGCCGTAATCGTGACATGGGTTGGCGCTGGAGCCTTCTCGCGCTCAGCGTCCTCACCACCGTAGGCATCTTCGCCGGTACCCACCTGCCGCTACTCTTTCTCACCTTCCCTATCCTCACCGTCATCACGCTGGAGCTGGGCCTTGGCTGGGCTTCTGCGTGCGTCTTGTTTTCGGCTGCCGTCGGCGGCTGGTTCACCATTCACGGCAGCGGACCCATCGCCATGGACGAACTCCACGGCATCTATCGCCGCGCTATTTTTTTTCAGCTATATCTTGCTTCCCAGCTCTTCGTAATCCACGCGCTTTCCGTTGTCCTCGACAAGCTTCGCCAAAGCCGCCACGAACTCGCCAGTGTGCAGATGATGCACTCGCTTCTCACGGATACCTCACGCGACGTCATCATCCTTGCAGACCTGCGCGGGCGCCGGCGCTGGGTCTCGTCCAGCGTCATCGCCATGACCGGCTGGCAGCCAGACGAGCTGCTGGACCACACCTTCCATGACGTTGTCCACCCCGATGACGTGGCCATTGTGGAAGCCACACTCAAGCGGCTCACTGCCGGGGCGGACGGTTGCACCTGTGAATACCGTGTTCGCAAGCGCAATGGCGACTATCTCTGGGCCGAGGCCAGCGTGCGTGTCTACCGCGATCCCCGCACCCAAAAGCCACTCGGCATCCTCAACCTTGTCCGCGACATCCACGACCGAAAACTGGCAGAAGAGCAGTTACAGGCTGCCTACCGCACCATGGAAGGCCTTGTGACCGTCGATGCCCTCACCGGTGTCTCCAATCGTCGCCGCTTCGATGAGGTTCTGGCCAACGAGTGGCGGCGCAATCTCCGCGATGCCACTCCTCTGTCCATCCTTTTTCTCGATGTCGATCGCTTCAAGCTTTACAACGACACCATGGGCCACCTCCGCGGAGACAGTTGTCTGCGCCAGGTAGCCGAATCCGCTCTCGATATTGTCCAGCGTCCCGCCGATCTTGTCGCTCGCTACGGCGGTGAGGAGTTTGCCGTTATTCTGCCTGGTACCCCGGCTGCCGGCGCCATGGATATAGCCGAGGACATCTGCGAGGCCGTGCGGAATCGCAGACTCCCGCATCCGGCCTCGGAGTTTGGCTTTGTCACGGTCTCCATCGGCTGTGCCACCATGGTTCCGCGTCCCGGTGCCGGGCCACTGGAGCTCACCGCACGCGCTGATCAGGCGCTCTACGAAGCCAAAAGCAGCGGACGCAATCAGGTCTGCCGCTTCAACGGTCCCTACCTTCCCTCCGTGCAGCCCATGGAAGCCAGGCTGCCGCAAGGCAGCTCGTCCGCCAATGCAGAAAACGGGATGCTCACCGGCGATTAACCGGAAAACATCCCGCTTCCTTTTGCTTATATCCTGCTTGCCTCTGCAGGGCTGCCCCGCAGGCTTCAGTGCACCATGCTCTTGAACATATCCGACTTCAGCAGCGCCTGGAAGTCATCATCCGAGGCTCCGAAGTGGATATTCAACCGTCCGCCGCTCGAGCTGACCGACGCATCGTTCATTGCCATCTTCTCGCTGTCGGTTCCGCTCATCTTCTTATAGAGCACCGCAGCATTCAGCAGCGAGGAGATCGTGGCTGCAGCAAAGTTGTCGTTCGACTGCACTGCCAGATCAAACCGCACCCCATGCTGGAAGTCCATCGAGTACCAACTTCCCACCAGCAGCTTCTTTACCGAGTCAAAGTCCGACACCGACCCGGCCATCTGTCCCATCTGGCTCATCAGCTGCTTCATCATGGTCTGCGTGCCCTTCTGGTCAAGGATGCTCCACAGCGGTGCGCTGTCCACGCTCTGCATCTCGCTCATCATCGCGTTGTTGGTCAGGAAGCCCTGCTCCAGTCCATCCCGCACGTTGATCGCCTTCTTCACAGACTCCATGCTGCCGAAGATCATCGTGGACTCATCCAGAAACACCACGCTCATTCCGGAGGCACCCAGCGGATAGATCGTCGTCGTCCGCACCACGGTCGGCTTCATGCGCTTCTTCTTGAAGTTGGCAATCATGTCCTGAACGGGAAACTGCCCCTGCGCCACGCCCACCGTTTCCACGTCGTCAGAGCCCGGCTTGGTCCGATACAGAATGAACGCCAGCTGGTCCAGATCGTTGTTGTCATTCAATCCGGCCTTCTGCAGCGTATCCTCCAGCCGCTTCAGCTCCGGAGGCATCACCTGGTTGCGCAGCTGCATCGCCACTGGCGAGTTCTGCATCACCCGATAATCCACCACCACCATCTGCTGCACGTCGTACGGAATCGCCGAGCGTGCATCGGACGACAACTGTGCGGCAAATCCACTGCCGCTCATCGCAGCTGCCAAAGCCAGCAGGGCACTCCATCGCATTGTCTTCACTTGCGCTTTCTCCTTCCATCCCGGGCGGGTATCGCCCACTCCTGGGTCACTGCTCCTAGTTTCCTTCCGCGGCAACGGCCAACGCAGTTGGCCACTCCATCGGGTTCTGCCATCGTCGTTCAATCACCTTCGTCGCAGGATCGAACTCAATACTTAGACGCATCCACTCGGCGTCCCGCTCACAGGCAGCCTCTGGCAACAACCCGATCAGCTCCGTCCGCACCGGTGCCAGCCGGTACTCCAGCGCCAGTTCCGCTGCCCTGTCGTAGGCCTTGGACAGGCTCACCGCCTGCAGATCTGTCAGATTCATCGACAGTTGCGCCTGCCCATGCACCAACACACCCATCGCCTTCACCCCCGGTAACCCGCCGGATGAGGCGCGAATCCGACGCGCCATCTGCCGCACGCAGGAGACATCTGTCGTATCAAAGTAAATGTTGAAAGCGGCCAGAAAACGCCTTGCTCCCACCGCCGTCGCTCCAGCCGTCGGGTGCAGTGCCGGTCCACCCAAGTCCGGCGTCCGTGCCGCATCGTGCAGCACTAACTCCCGCAGCTCCTCAAACTGGCCCCGCCGCACGTCCTCCAGATTCGCCCTGTCCGGCCGCGATGCAGCTGCGCCATAGTAGTAGACCGGAATCCCATGCCGCCGCCAGATCTCCCCACCGGCCTGTCGTGCCAGCAGCGCACACTGCTCCAGCGTTACCCCATGCACCGGCACAAACGGTACCACATCCGCCGCGCCCATCCTCGGATGCACTCCGCGCTGCCGCGTCAGGTCAATCCGCGCCGCAGCCATGCCTACGCCGCGCACCGCCGACTCCACCACTGCCTGCGGAGTTCCAGCCACCGTAACCACTGACCGGTTATGCGCCGCGTCCATGGACCAATCCAGCAACTTCACCCCGTCCACGCGCATCGCCTGCACAATCGCGCGCACTACATCTTCATCCGTGCCTTCGGAAAAGTTCGGAACGCACTCCACCACCGGATCTGTCATGCCTACTTCCACCACGTATAGCCAATCTGCAACTGCAGACTCGCGTTCACGCCCGGATTCTTGTCTCCCAGCGAAGCCGACGAGATATGCACCGCATTCAGGCCCACATCCAGTGACCGACCCTGCCGCAGAAAGTAATGCAGTCCTACGCCGCCCTGCGGCATGAAGTTGAAGACCGACGTGCCTCCCGGCGTACCCTTCGGCACCAGCAGCGTCGGCGGAAACTTGTGCGTCGTATAGAGCGCCGCGCCCGCCGCCTGAAACCATGGCTGGATGCGTCGCGAGCGTGTAACAAAATTCCACCGGAAGATCACCGGCATCACCGCCACGCCCGTAAAGGTCCCGCCGCCATAGTTCTGCACCACCGGCTGGTTGTTCACCATCACGGTCTGCGAATACGGAGCAGGCGTATATGCCTGGAAGAACGGAAGAATCTCCCCGCCAAACTCGAACTGGCCGCTCAGCGGCCCGGCATGCACCACCGGCGTCAGCACTTTGCCGGCCTGCACTCCGGCCCACACAAAGTGATAGTTCGACCGGTCATACAACCCGTTGCCGCCGTTCAAAATCGGCCCAAACTCCCAGCGCTGATGCGTGCGCACATCTCCGGCCCAATCCCGCGTATCCACCTGCACCCCGGCCTGTGCCCCGGTCGCATTCTGTGCCAGGGCCATGCCTGCCAGCGCCATCCATCCCACGCATGCCACGGCTGCCACCTGCAGCCAGCCCAATCCAATTCTGCGCTTCAAATTCCATCCCCCATGGTGCAAATTCCGACTGTCGTTCTCACCCGCAAAACGCCGCAGAAAAGGCCGCCAGCACCGGCGGCCCTCCTTGTTCCAGTTTCATGCGGGGTCCTGGTTGCTCAACCTGCTGCCGCTTCCATCGCCGCAGCGTCCATGTCAAAGTTCGAGTACACGTTCTGCACATCGTCCAGATCTTCCAGCGCGTCCAGCAGCCGGATCATCTGGTTGGCGGCCGAACCTTCCAGCGTCGTGTAGGTGCTAGCCACCATCGTCACTTCGCTCATCACGGTTTCGATGCCGGCAGCCTTCACCGCGTTGGCCACAGCCTCGTAATTGGCCGGCTCGGTCAGAATCTCCCAACTTTCGCCTTCGTCATTCAGGTCTTCGCCACCGTGCTCCAGCACAATGTTCATCAACTGCTCTTCCTCGGCCGCTCCCTTTTCAATGCCAATCACGCCCTTCTTGCTGAACATGAAACGCACCGAGCCGGACTCACCCAGGTTGCCGCCGTGCTTGGAGAAGGCATGCCGCACCTCGCTCACCGTGCGGTTTCGGTTATCGGTCAGCGTGTCCACAATCAGCGCCACGCCGCCCGGCCCGTAGCCCTCAAACGAGATCTCGTCGTAGGAGACCCCCTCCAGTTCGCCGGTGCCGCGCTGCACCGCGCGCTTGATGTTGTCCGCAGGCATGTTCTCGGCCTTGGCCGCGGCAATCGCCGCACGCAGTCGCGGATTCCCATCCGGATCGCCGCCGCCAGTCTTGGCCGCCACCGTAATTTCCTTGATCAACCGCGTGAAGATCTTGCCGCGCTTGGCATCCAGCGCGCCCTTTTTGTGCTTGATTGTGGCCCATTTGGAATGGCCGGACATAGAAAACCTCAGCTCGCAAAGTCGTTCAGCAGCCGGACTGCCGCCTTCAGAAGTATAGCATCCACTAAATACAACCTTCACCGCAGAAACCCGGCCAATTTCAACCCCATCACAGCTCCAGCCGTTCCTTCCAAAGCCGCGTTTGTCGTCTTGAAACTGCGATCTCCGGCCCTCCGCGAAGCGTGATGAAGAGTCCATCTCCCTCAGGGGACACGGACTGCACCCAGTGCAGATTCACCAGCTCGGAGCGATTGGCGCGGAAGAAAACATGGGCATCCAGCCGTTCCTCGATCCGCAACAAAGGGCGGTAGATCAGTGGCTGATGCTCTCCAAAGTAGACTCGGGTGTAATTGCCTTCCGCTCGAAACAGTCGGATTTCGCGAGGCGCTACCAGCCAGCACCGCTCTCCATCCTGCAGGAAAAACTGTCGCATGGGCAGTGCCGCTACCTGTTTTGCTTTCGGCGCGTGTTCCGAAGCGTCCATTCCCGCCTGCTGCAACCGCTGGCGCACTCGCTGCAGTGCCTCGGCAAGGCGATCCGGGGAGATCGGCTTCAGAAGATAATCCACCGCGTTCAATTCAATGGCGCGCAGCGCATGCTCCGAATAAGCCGTCGTAAAGATTGTCTGCGGCGGATCCGGTATGCGTGCCAGCACTTCCAATCCGGTTCCACCCGGCATTTCAACATCCAGAAACATCAGATCCGGCCCGAGCCGTTCCACCGCCTCGATCACTTCCACCCCATTGCGCGCTTCTCCAATAATCTCCACATCCACATATGCTTTCAGCAGACGTCGCAGTTCCAGTCTTGCCAGTCGTTCATCATCCGCAATCAGAGCTTTCATAACACCCCCCGAATCCGCACTTCAGACGCGGAGCCAAAAGCCGACTCTAGCGGTAGCCAGAGTTGTACCCGGACCGATGGCACATCGGTCGCTGTCATCTCAACTCCGGCCTTTCCTGCATACAGCAGTTGCAGTCTTTCCTGCGTGTTACTCAGTCCGATGCCTCCCTGGCCTTGTTCCCCCAATGTGCCACTATTCTCCACACAGATACGCAGGAGTCCTTTCTGGCGACTGACTTCGATCCGGATCCAGCCCCCCTTCATTCTGCGCGAAACTCCATGCTTGATCGCATTCTCCACGAGCCCCTGTAACATCATCGCGGGAAAGACCACCGACAGCACAGTGGCATCCACCTGCCACTCCACCTGAAGTCGTTCTTCCAGCCGAATCGCCTCCAGAGCAAGATAATCCTTCACTACCCGCAGCTCCTCGGCCATGGTCACCATACCCTGTTCGCCCGCCTGCAGGGAAAATCGCAGCAAATCGGCCAGCCGCGTCAGCATTTCGCGCGCACTCGCGGCATCTTCCTGAATCATGCTGCGAATGCTGTTCAAGCTGTTAAAGAGGAAATGCGGGTTGATCTGCTGCCGCAGCGCTCTTAACTGGGCTTCCTGCAAACGCAGCTCTGCCCTCAGTTTGTCGAGTTCTGCCCTGCGACGGATTCGCAGCGCATTCACAACAATGTAGACGGCTATCCATAGCCCGATCAGGATTGCACTGAAGAAGCTGATAATGAGCAGTGTTGCGGGCAGATGGTAAATCTGGCTTCGATCCACGACCCTGAACAGCAGAAGTGCACTTTCCAGCACAACGGCCTGAACTCCTCCCAGCAGACAACAGGCAGCAATCAACCGCCACAGAAGCTGTATCGAATCCCGTTGCAGCCATCTCCTGCTTCGCATCCATCCGCGCAACAGATGTGTCGTTGTCAATCCCGCCGCGCAGTACAACGCATCCGAGGTGCACTGTGCCCATCCCGCCTGGTGAAGTGGAAGCAGCACTGTGGCGTAGTAGCCCAAACCATAGCCACCCCAGCCCACCACCTGACAAATCCAATACGTCCGGGAGCCAGCCCTCGTTATGGCTCCCGGTACTTTCTTCCCGCCTTGTGTTTGCATTGACATTGGATTCTGGCTGTTCTCCCCAGCCGCTTTCATTGGCCTGCCGCATCTGCTGCTGCGACCGAATTCCTGCTTAGAAAGCCTTCCAGCGTGGCTTCAAACCAATTCGGATTGTCCCACATCACAAAGTGACGCTCCTTGTCCGCCATAACCAGATCCAGATCATGTACACCGGCGTACTGCTCCAGAAAAAGCCTCTTCACAGATTCCTTTGTCACTCCGGGGCTTTGCAGGCCAGCCCATGTGCCAATCACCAGCACCGGTGTCTGGATCTGTTTCAGCTCGCCCCGCAGATCCTCCCCCAACAGTTCCAGCATTGTATCCGTCACTGTTTTCTGGTCAGAGGCTAGGCCCCATTCCATAAGCCTTTTCTGGTCCGCGGGCGAGCTTGCCATCGTTCGTGTGGTCGCACCGGACTGTTGATACGCTGCCCACTGGGCAGCACTCATTGCCCGCATACCGGCTCCCATCTGCGCCAGAAATGGCTTTGCAGCATCCAGCGTAGGGACTTCAAACCATGCTTCTGCCATGAATGGAAGTGCATCGACCACCACCACCGGCCCAACCAGTGTCGGATATCGTGCAGCCAGATCCATCGCAATCGCACCTCCCAGGCTGTGCCCCATGAGGATGGGCCGCTGCAGATGCTCACTGCGAATATACCCTGCCAACTGATCCCGTACCATCTCCAAAGTAAGACCGGGAACCGGAGCAACACCGGCAAATCCTGCAACACCGATCGTGATACAGCGAAACCGCCCTTTCAGCGCATCCACCGTCCCATCCCACGTACTCGCGCCTGAGGACAGGCCGGGAATCATCAGAATCGCCGGTCCGCTTCCCACCGAACGAACCTCAAAACTCGGGTGCGGTGTCTTCGACGCTGCACCCGGAACCTGCCCCTTCGCCGCAACCGTTTCAACGCATATCCAAACCAGCACGAACAGAATCCCTACCGTCGTCAATCCCTTCCCAAACGACCCACCACGTTGCTCCTGCAATGAACTTTGAATTCTCTTTGGCATATCGCCCTCCTGCCAACCATCCTGCACCGCCATTTCCCGGACTGAGAAATCACTCCACCAACGGTCGAAATCCACAGAGAAGCGGTCGAAATCCCCTTTTCCGATCCAGCAGAATCTCGAATTTCCACCATCTTTGTGTTTTCATCCCCACCTCAAGCGATCCATCCGCTATCCTTCTTCCGTATCGCCTGCAACTCTTTCCTCTGAGGTTTTCCATGCCGTCCTGTCCGCAATTCCTCGTGCATCTCGCGCCTGCTTCTCGCCTATCTGCCTTGCGAAGCCGTCTTCTGGCTGCCAGCGCCGCCCTTGTGCTTGCCCTGCTTGTTGTCGGCCGTTCGCTCCTAGCTCAGGCTCCTATGCAGCCCATTGTGCTCAATCACGTGACCGCCGCGCATCCCTTGCCCAATGGCATCGAACTGCGCTCCGGCTCAGCCATCCTCCGCATCACCGCCCTGCGCGACGACCTGCTCCGCCTCCGCGTCGGCCCATCCGGCACGCTGCCGGAAGATGCCTCCTGGGCTGTGCTGCCCTCGTCGCGGACTTCCAGCGTTGTCGTACACCCTGAGCAGTCAGAGGGCTTCGTTGGCTTCCGCACCGCCAGCCTGCACTTCACCGTTAACCGCACCACACTGGCCATTTCCGTCAAGGACAACAACGGTAATATCCTCGTGCAGACGCCGCCCGATCACCCTATCGAGTACCACGGCGCCAACTTTCGCTTCTATGCCCAGTCCCCGGACAACGAGCACTACTTTGGACTTGGCGACAAGCCCGGGCCACTGGACCGCCGCAACCAGGCCTTCACCAACTGGAACACCGACGCTTACGGCTGGCAGGAATCCACCGACCCCATCTACAAATCCATCCCCTACTTCATGACATTCCGTGACGGCATCTGCGGCGGCCTGTTCCTCGACAATACCTGGCGCACCAGCTTCGACTTCGACAAGGAGTTGCGCAACATCTACTCCTTCGGTGCCGACAATGGTCCGCTTGATCTCTACATCTTCTACGGTCCTACCCCCAAGGCCGTCGTCGAAGACTGGGCATGGCTCACCGGAACCACCCCGCTGCCGCCCATGTGGACCCTCGGCTTCCAGCAGTCGCGCTACAGCTACTACCCGGAAAGCACCGTCCGCGCCATCGCCGCCCGCCTGCGCAGCGAGCGCATTCCCGTCGACGCCATCTATCTCGACATCGACTATCAGTTCAAGTACCGCCCCTTTACCGTAGACACCACACGATTTCCCCACTTCTCCGGCATGATCCACGATCTGCTGGCCCAGCGCATCCGCACTGTGCTCATCACGGACCTTCACATCGCTCGCGTACCCAATGCCGGCTACAAACCCTACGACCAGGGCATTGCCGGCAACTACTTCGTCCACAACCCCGACGGGACCGTCTACTCCGGCGATGTCTGGCCCGGACCGGCCGTATTTCCCGACTTCACCCAGCAGGCCAGTCGTGACTGGTGGGGCACCCTCTACGCCGACTTTGTCCACGACGGCGCCGCTGGCTTCTGGAATGACATGAACGAGCCCTCCGTCTTCGGCGTCCCCTCCAAGACCATGCCCGATGACGTACAGCACCGCATCGACGAGCCGGGCTTTGCCAAACGCACCGCCAACCACCTGGAGATTCACAACCTCTTCGGTATGGAGAACTCGCGCGGTACTTTTGACGGCCTGCGCAGGCTCGATCCCAACACCCGTCCCTTTGTGCTCACCCGCGCCAGCTACGCCGGTGGCCAGCGCTACGCCGCCACCTGGACCGGCGACAACTCCAGCACCTGGAACCACCTGCGCCAGACCATCCCGCAGCTTGCCAATCTCGGCCTCAGCGGCTTCGCGCTCGCCGGAGCCGACGTGGGCGGATTTGCCGGTTCACCGCAGCCGGAGCTGCTCACCCGCTGGCTGGAGATTGCCGCCTTCCAGCCCATTGACCGCGACCACACCTCGATGGGAACCCACCCGCAGGAGCCTTGGAACGACGGCACAACGCAGGATCTCGACCTGCGCCGCCACTTCATCGAAACCCGCTACCGGCTCATGCCTTACCTCTACACTGTCGCCGAAGAGATGAGCCGCACCGGCCTGCCCATCCTGCGTCCGCTCTTCCTCGAATTTCCTGACGCCAGCCACGACCACCATCCGCTCGACTTCAACAACGGCAGTGAGTTCCTGCTCGGCCCGGACCTGCTCATCGCGCCCAGTCCCTACCCCGACATGCTCGATGACTATCAGGCCGTCCTGCCTCCCGTCGGCTGGTATGACTTCTGGACCGGCGCGCCCGTCGTCGCCGATGATCAGCAGCGCATGCGCGTCGGCAATGACAACATCCCCGACCAGGATCTGCAGATCACCCTCCACCCCACCATCGACAAACTGCCCGTCTTCGTCCGCAGCGGCACGATCGTACCCATGCAGCCGCTCGTGCAAAGCACCATGGAAAAACCCTCCGGTCCGCTCACCCTGCGCGTCTACCCGCCGAATAGCCCCGTCGGTGCACTCCGCGCCCAGGAGCCCTGCAGCGGCTCACTCTACCTCGACGATGGCATCAGCTACGCTTACCGCAAGGGCGACTTCCTGCGCCTCAGCTTCACCTGCCATCGCACCCCAACCGGCATTCAGATCCACATCGGTGCCCATCAGGGCAGCTTCACCCCATGGTGGACCCAGTACCGCGTGGAAGTCTACGGAGCCACAGGGCCCGTCCATACCGCCACATCCTCCACCGGGCCAGTTGCTGCCTCCTTTGACAGGGACCATCACCGCATCCTCGCCTTCGTCCCCGACAACGGCAACGCCATTGACCTGACGCTGGACACCAGTAACCACTAGCCGGGACATCCCCACCGTAGGATTCCCTGGATACGGGCTGCTGCACCCGCAACAGCCCGTATGCTGACCAACTGCAATCCAGCCAGCTAGCTGTTACCCTGTAAAGTATGAAATTCGGCGTTCTTGTCTTCCCGGGCTCCAACTGCGACCACGACACCTACCACGTTCTGGCCGAGATTACCCATCAGCCGGTCACCTTCCT
Source organism: Acidobacteriota bacterium (assembly GCA_021809235.1). Taxonomy (GTDB): domain Bacteria; phylum Acidobacteriota; class Terriglobia; order Terriglobales; family Acidobacteriaceae; genus Acidicapsa. The sequence continues at coordinate 1,866 of JAKBAG010000021.1, read as the reverse complement.
CTGGCATGATTCCGAAGACCTTCAGAACGTCGATGCCGTGCTTGTTCCCGGAGGCTTTGCCTACGGCGACTATCTCCGCACCGGAGCCATCGCACGCTTCTCGCCTGTCATGCAGTCGGTCCGCAAATTTGCCGATGCCGGCGGCCTCGTCCTTGGCATCTGCAACGGATTCCAGATCCTCACCGAATCCGGCCTGCTCCCCGGCGCGCTCATGCGCAACGCCGGACTCAAATACATCTGCAGGCAGGTGCATCTGCGCACGGAAACCACGCATTCGCCTTTCACCAGCCAGCTCCAGCCAGGCCAGGTACTCCGCATTCCCATTGGCCACATGGAAGGCAACTATTACTGCAACGCCGAAACCCTGCGCGAACTGCAAGCTGAAGACCGCATCGTCTTCCGTTATTGCGCCGCCGATGGCTCAATCACCACCGAGGCCAATCCCAACGGTTCGCTGGACAACATTGCAGGCGTACTCAACAAGGGGCGTAACGTTCTCGGCATGATGCCGCATCCGGATCGATCCAGCGAATCCATTCTGGGTTCAGCGGATGGGCTGGCTATCTTCCAGTCCATGATCACCGCACTGGCCACCCGATAACCTCCGAACCTGTCATGATCGACATCCATCACCATCTCATCTACGGCGTCGACGACGGGTCACCCGATCTGGCAACCTCCCTGGCTATGGCCCGTGAGGCCGCTGCCGAAGGCGTCACCCACATCGTCTGCACTCCCCATGCCAACGATGTTCATCCCTACCAGGCCGAACGCAACCGCGAGCGAATGGCAGAGTTGCAGCAGGCTCTCGGCTCCAGCATCCGGCTCGTGCTTGCCTGCGACTTCCACCTCAACGCCGATAACATCTTTGACGCCCTTGAGCATCCGCTTCGCTACTCCATCGACGACAAAGGCTACCTGCTCGTCGAGTTCTCCGAACTGGCCATTCCGCCCCAGCTCGATCAGGCCCTGATGCGCCTGCGCAGTGTCGGCTACACCTGCATTCTCACCCATCCTGAGCGCAATCCCATCCTTGTTCAGCATCCCGAGCGCATGGCAGACTGGATGCGCAACGGAGCACTGGTTCAGGTCACCGCCTCTTCGCTTTACGGGCGCTTCGGCCGCACCGCCGAAGCCTTTTCCAACCAGCTTCTCGACCGCAACTGGATTCACTTCCTCGCCACCGACGCCCACAATCTCACCTCGCGCCCACCCCACCTGCGCAAGGCCTACGACTACGTCGCCAACCGCTGCGGAACCGAAACCGCCGATCGCCTCTGCCGACACAATCCCATGGCCGCCATCACAGGCCAGAAGCTGCCTCCACAGCCCGACCCCATCGGCCTGGCCAGCGACGAATCGCTCCCCTTTGACTCCCGTATCCGCCCAGCCCAAACCACCAACGGCAAATCCCCAGGCATCCTCTCCCGCCTCTTTCGCAAATAGCGCCGATAGCCCGCATCGCGCGTGGTAGCAGCAGAATCGAAGTGGAAGCGTCGGCGTGGATAGTGCGCGGAGTTCGATGCGCTGTATGCCGACTCTGGCCGTCCGTCGATTGCGCCGGAGTACATTCTTCGAGCCTTGTTGTTGCAGGTGTTCTACTCGGTGCGCTTGGAGCGGCTGCTGGTCGAGCAGATCGACTACAACCTGTTGTTTCGCTGGTTTGTTGGCCTGAGCCGGCGCTGGCTGGTGGAGAAGAGCTTCGGATGGCTGAAGCAAACGGCTCGCTACGGCAGGTCAAGTTGCGAGGCCTCGAGAAAGTGGACTGGCTGTTCGTCTTCAGTTGCGCAGCGCACAACCTGATCCGACTTCCGCGACTGATGGCGCAACCGCCGACAAGGCTCAGGGAGAAGTGTGCCTGAACAA
>JAKBAG010000256.1 GCA_021809235.1 Acidobacteriota bacterium | reverse complement strand
GGTTGAAGCTGCCATCCGTCACCCACAGATCCAGCACTCCGCGATTCCAGAAGTCTGCAGCCACGGCTCCCATCGACGAGGTCGCTTCTCCATCCTGCCCGTAAGCCGAACCCGATTCATTGCTAATCTCCTCAAAGGTTCCATCGTGCTTGTTGCGAAACAGAAAGTTCTGCGTACTGTCATTGGCAACGTAAAGGTCATCCCATCCATCGTTGTCAAAGTCTGCTGCAGTCACGCCCATTGTGCGCCCGGGAACAGATCCCATCCCCGACTTCGCAGTAACGTCGGTGAATGTTCCGTCGCAGTTGTTGTGGAACAACACATTGGTTTGTTCGGCATAGGCGAGCGGCCCTGGATAGTTGTCTGCCGCGTAGTACGTGCGGTACTTGGGATCGAACTTCACATATCGCCCCACCAGCAGATCCAGGCAGCCGTCCCTGTCATAATCCAGCCAGGTGGAGCTAATGCTCCAGCCCTCAACCTTGATTCCAGCCTTGGCCGTCACATCCTGGAAGTGTCCCTGGCCATCATTGTGGTAAAGAGCCACTTTTCCGTAACCGGTTACCAGCAAATCCTCCATGCCGTCGTTGTCATAATCCCCGGCGGTTGCAGCAATCGAATACATCTCCGGATTCAAGCCGGACTCCTCGGTCACGTCAGTAAATCGTCCGTTGCCATCATTGCGATACAGATGATTGTGCGGTGGCGTACTGGGCTTCACCTTGAGCGGATACGGATGCATCGCATCCTCCAGCGGGCGACCGTTCACCACATAAAGCGAAGGCCTTCCCGAGTTGTTGTAGTCGAACCATACGCAGCCGGCTCCGGTTCCTTCGAGCAGCGATCCCAACCGTGCTGATCCGAAGCTGTGCGTGAAATGGATGCCGGATTTCGCAGTCGCATCCTCAAAGCGAATGGCCGCATGCTCCTGCGACACCGCGCCATTGCAGCTGCCCGGCGTGGCTGTTGATGTTGCTGCAACCGTGTTTTGCCCAGAGTCACCGCATCGCACAGTCAAGGCCGATGGTGCGGGTCCTGGCTGTGCTGCAGCAACCGTGACCACGCTGAAAAGGAATGCCGTGATCTTCCGCATCTCAGTTGCCCTCCTTGCCCGCACGATGCTGTGCAGCAGGCTTTATAGGAACCGTCAGATCAACAGGGGTCGTTGAACGAAGCAGCACTTCCGGTACCCGATTCTCCGTGGATCGTTCCGGTCCTGTGTGGCAGCCCACGCAGATTCTCTGCTCTCCGCCGCGAGCCCAGAACCAGCCACGTTCACGCCGCAGAACCGCACCATGCTTATCCAGCAACACAAACCGAAGCGGTCTGTCTCCCGGAACTTTCACGAAGAACGAACCATCCTTCTCCACCGGCGCAGTTCCCATTGCAACTGTCTTCCCACTCCGATCCTGCATCTCCAATCGCACGGAAGCTGGCGCTGTTTTCAAGTCGCCCGCACGGGACAGTCGTGAGTCGAATGCCAGCAGGTTGGCATAATCCCACGGGTGCAGTCCGGAAGGATGCCGGTTGGGCCGCGCATGCGGTGCGAAGAGAACCGGCTCCACAAGATCTCTTCCATGCTCGGCAAGGACTGTCTGCATCGCACGATCACCCGGCTTCCAGGCGCGAATCGTGTAGTGCTTCTCTGCGCCAGTCCTTGCGCTCATCAGCCATAGATCAGGAGCGATCTCCGCCATTGATCCGGCATATTCGCCGCGCGGCGCCGCCACGGGAACTTCGTTGGCCTGCGCCGAGGTAAAGCGCGCCAGCGAGTTGCCATGCGTAAAGACCGTATCGCCGGACTCCAGTTGCGTACCACCCCATCGCGCACGACCATGATCGCAGCGCACAGACTCCACACCAGACCCATCCGCATACACCAGATACAACTCCGGTATGGACCCAGAACCCAGCGGATATCCGGCTTCAAACAAAATCCTGCCATCCCGCAGCACAACCACAGGAAATGCACTGCCCTGCAGATGAGTAAGCAGCAGTGGGCCTGGATCAGCAGTCGGATTGCGTGGTGCCGGCTTCCGGCTCGGACCATTGTCGGTGGAGTCGAGCTCAAACATCTGACCGGTTCGCTCGGCCCACACCAGCCGACCACCGGGAAGATGCAGTGGACGCTCTGCATCCGTCGCTGTAGAAACAACCCTGCGGACAGAATGATTCGCCAGATTCACTTCCCAGATTTGCCACCGATCTCCTAATGTCCGCTTGCCTGCAAACAGCACCGACTTCCCGTCATAGGAGAGATCCGCGTCGGCACTTGCGACAAAATCGGGAACCAGTATCGTCGCTTTTCCCTCGTGAACCAGGAGCAGTTGCGCTCCCTCAGGAAATCGCTCACCTCCGCGCAACTCTGCAAGAGGCTTGTAGACCGGTGCGGCGGTCACGATGAAATCCGGAGCCAACGCACGCGCAGATACAGAGGAAACACCAAGCCACATCGTGCAGGAAAGTATCGCCGCACACAAGAGAACCTTGCTGGAAATCGGATTCATTCCGCCACCACCACGCTTCCACCTGCCCTCTGAAACATATCCAGACTTTGTGCCTGCTGCGAGCGCAGAGAAATCCACGGTATCCGCTCGGTGTCGATCGCCAGCCCCTTTTCGGCACAAACACGGTCCAGCAGTTTCAGTCGATCCATATCCAGACCTTGAAAGGCATACGACGAAGTGCGCGGCTGGAATGCTCCTCCACGCAGCACCCGCGTCCTCCATTGCTGCGCATGCAGTGCCATGGACACGAACAGGCTCTCGGTCTCCATCGAGCACGACCCAGCCATGATGACGAAATCGTCACCAGCCACCATAAAGTTGCTCACTGGAATCTGGGTTTCTACACCACTTGCGCCAAGAAATACATCGGGGCTGTCGGCAAATTCACTCTGCCTATTGTTCTGCACGCAGAACTCCTCTTCTTGCAAACAATCAATCGAAGAGTCAGTCTAGCGTTTCAACAAATTGTGCGCCTCCATCCATGGATGGAAGATGCACTCAACCCCGCGCGATCCATGGTGGACGATATCCAAACGCTGCATCCAGAAGTCTTGCCACGCCCAGCGCCGTCTCGTCTTCATAGGGTCGCGCAGCAATCTGCACACCGATGGGCAGCCCTTCACGCGAGCAGCCAACCGGCACCACCGCTGCCGGTGCGCCCATTGTGTTCCACCATTGCGTGTAGCGAACCGCATCCAGATAAAGAACTGGAACTTCGTCAATCTGCCAACTGCGCTCCCCATGCCGGAAGGCAGGAATCGCCGCGACTGGACTCAGGATGACCGGATACTCCTGCATCTCTTCCAGCATCCTCCCGCGCACGATGTCCATCTCTGCCCATGCCTCCAGCAGCGTCGTTGCCGTCAGAGGTTTTGAAGCTTCCGAAATTCCCAGAAACTCCCGGAAGATGGGGCTCAGCAGTTCGTGCCTGCCGCGAATGGAGGGCTCGTAAAACATTGCCCCGCACTGCACAAAAAACTTCCACCACAGTTCTCGCATCGCTTCCAGCGCGCGAGGACGAAATGGGACAACATCCAATCCACACGCCCGCAATGCTTCCGCCGCCTCGCGTACAGCAGCACGCGTCTCCGGCGTCACCGGGATCACTCTGTCATCCTCAAAAAATCCGACGCGTTGCGATCGCAATTCCGCCAGACTCCACTCGCGATACAGCATCGGTGGACTGATGGGATCGATGGGATCCTGTCCGCTCAACGCCTCAAACAGTAGCGCCACATCCTCTGCAGTACGCGCCATGGGACCAATTGCACCCAACGTTGCAAACGGCCCCACGCATGGCGGCAGATGTCCGCGCCCCGGAATGCGCCCCGGAGTCGGCTTCAGCGAGCAAATCCCTGTGAAGTGCGCAGGAACCCGCACCGAGCCGCCGCTATCGCTGCCCAGTCCACCTGCGGACATTCCCGCCGCAATGGCTGCCGACTCGCCCCCACTCGAGCCTCCAGGTGTCCGATCCAGATCCCATGGGTTGTGTACACGGCCATGCAGCAGATTGGCCGTCTCATACGCCATCAGGAACTCCGGACAGTTTGTCGTGCCCAATAGCAGTGCTCCTGCAGCGCGCAATCGCGCAACAACGCATGCATCTGCATCCGGAATTTCGTCTTTGTGTAGCAGACTGCCGATCTCGCAGCG
>JAKBAG010000255.1 GCA_021809235.1 Acidobacteriota bacterium | reverse complement strand
GCCAACGCCCGTGTCCTCGCCGTCCTCGGCGACAGCGTCACCACTGACCACATCTCCCCGGCCGGCAACATCAAGGCCAACAGCCCCGCCGGTCGCTACCTCACCGAACATGGCGTCGCCCCGGCCGACTTCAACAGCTACGGCTCACGCCGCGGCAACCACGAGGTCATGGTCCGCGGCACCTTCGCCAACGTCCGCCTGCGCAACCGCCTCGCTCCCGGAACCGAGGGCGGATTCACCCGCCTGCTTCCCGAGGGCACCGAAACCACCATCTACGATGCCAGCGTCGTCTACGCCCAGCGTGGCACCCCGCTCGTCATCCTCGCCGGCAAGGAGTACGGCTCCGGCAGCAGCCGTGACTGGGCTGCCAAAGGTCCCCGCCTGCTCGGCGTCCGCGTCGTCCTTGCAGAGAGCTTCGAGCGCATCCACCGCTCCAACCTCGTCGGCATGGGCATCCTCCCGCTGCAGTTCGCCCCCGGCGAATCCGTCGACTCCCTCGGACTCACCGGCGAGGAAACCTACAGCTTCCCCGGCCTCAGCCAGATGCTCAGCTCCGGCTTCGCCTCCGGCAAAACCCTCCCCGTCACCGTCACCGCACCCGACGGCTCCACCCGCACCCTCCAAACCCACGTCCGCATCGACACCCCGCAGGAGATTGCCTACTTCCAGCACGGCGGCATCCTCCAATACGTCCTCCGCTCCCTGGCCACCAGCAAATAACCCCACCCGAAACCAAATACAAAACCGAAACACCCATGACGCCAAACCGTCATGGGTGTTTCTGCTTCGAGAGTCGCATTGAATGGATGACATTGCCGGCAAAAGAAGGAGCCGGAAATCCTCAGGGAGGCGGATCAACTCCTGATCAAACGCCCGGTCTGGAATGGTTGCGCGCTGCCCACCCCTAACCCAGCCGCCGATACCCCTCCAGCACTCGTTCCAGCGCCTCTTCCGCGCTTTTTCCCGTCGCGGACAGGTGGCCCATCTTCCGGCCTGCGCGTGGCTCCTGTTTCTCGTACAAATGCAGTCGCACACCCGGCACCGCCAGTGCCCGCGCAAACTCCGGCCGTCCTCCGGCTGCCTGCAGCCACACCTCGCCCAGCAGGTTGGCAATCGCTGCCGGCTGTTCCAGCTCCGTGCTCCCCAGCGGCAGGTTGCACGCCGCCCGCACCAGTTGTTCAAACTGGCTCGTCGCGCAGCCCCGCTCGCTCTGGTGATAGCTGTTGTGCGGCCTCGGCGCCAGTTCGTTCACCAGCAGCCGCCCGTCGCGCGTCACAAACATCTCCACGCACACCAGCCCTTCGATTCCCAGTCCCGCCGCAATCCCCCGCGCCAGTCGTTCCGCCTCGGCCTCCAGCTCCGCGTCCACTCCAGACGGCAGCACGCTCCAGGCCAGAATCTGCCGCTCATGATGATTCCGCGCCGCCGGATAGCTCTTCACCTCGCCGGCCGGATTCCGCGCTGCCATCACGCTGATCTCCAGCTTCAGATCCAGTGCCGCCTCCACCACCACCGCAGCATCGGATGCCGCGCCGCCCGTCAACACCGCCCATGCTTGCCGCACCGCCTCTTCGCTCGGCTCGACCTCGGTGCCCAGTCGCGCCTGTCCGCGCCCGTCATATCCGCCCCGCGCCACCTTCGCAAACACGTTGCCGCCCAGCTCCTGCACCGCCTCCACCATCTCATCGCCCGAGCGCGCCACGCGAAACCCGCCCACCGGAAATCCCTGCCCGGCCAGCCACATCTTCTGCAGCGCCTTGTCCTGGATCACCCGCACCGGCTCCACGCCCGGCCGCAGCGGAGCCATCGACGCCACCCGCGCCAGCGCCTCCACGCCAATCTGTTCAATCTCCAGCGTCACCGCGCCCACGCCAGCCGCCAGCCGCGCTGCAGCCTCCGCATCGGCCCATCGCCCCACCACTACCTCATCGGCCACAAAGCTCGCCGGACATCGCGCCTCCGGGTCCATCACCCGCGTATGAATCCCCATCGACCGCGCCGCCATCGCCGTCATCCGGCCCAGCTGTCCGCCGCCCAGAATCCCCAGCCATCCGCCCGGCTCCACCACGCGTCCGGCCATCCTCTTCCGCTCTGTCTCGTGCTGTTCGCTCACTGGGGCAACTCCCCGGCCAGCGCCTCGTCGCGCCGCGCCGCCCGCCATGCCGCCAACCTTTCGGCCAGCTCCGCATCGCCTGCCGCCAGCATCTCCGCCGCAAACAGCGCCGCATTCGCCGCTCCCGCCTTGCCCACCGCAAACGTCGCCACAGGCACGCCCTTCGGCATCTGCACAATCGACAGCAGCGCATCCATCCCGTTCAGCGCCGTCGCCACCACCGGCACGCCCAGCACCGGCACCAGCGTCTTGGCCGCCAGCATTCCCGGCAAGTGCGCCGCTCCGCCAGCCCCGGCAATAATCGCCCGCAGACCGCGCCCGCTCGCCGCCTCGGCATACGCAAACAGCCAGTCCGGCGTCCGATGCGCGCTCACCACCCGCGCCTCATGCTCCACACCCAACTCGCGCAGCATCTCCACCGCCGCCACCATCGTCTCCCAATCGCTGCGGCTGCCCATCACCACGCCCACCAGCGGACGTCCCGCCTCCACCACCAAATCGCTCATGCGCCGATTATACGGTTCCCCATGACCGCCCGGATTCCCCTCCACCCGTCAGTCTGTGATTCCCCTTCGCACACCCACCCATCCGGGTGTACACCAGTATCAGCCGTACTTCGACGCTCGATTGTTCCTTTGCCGCCTATGTCATCCCAAGCCACGCCCACAGCCCGGCCAGCCTTCGCGCATCTGGCCGTCCTCGACGGCTGGCGCGGCATCAGCATCGTCTGCGTCCTCGCCGCTCACCTGCTCCCGCTTGGCCCCGCACGCTTCCACTTCAACGCGAGCATCGCCAACTTCGGCATGGTCATGTTCTTCACCCTCTCCGGCTACCTCATCACCTCCACCCTCCTTGCCCGACCCTCCGTTTCCGACTTCCTCATCCGCCGCCTCTGTCGCATTGTTCCCCTCGCCTGGCTCTACCTGCTCTTCGCTCTGCCGCTGGCTGCCGTACCCCTGGCGCATTACCTGCCCATGTTCCTCTTCTACGGCAATCTCCCGCCATTCGCCCTCGATCCGGTCGATGCCCAGTTCTGGAGCCTCTGCGTCGAAATGCAGTTCTATCTCTTTCTCGCCCTGCTGGCCACACTCTTTCCCCGCCGCTGGCCTGTCTTCCTTCCACTCACCGCGCTGGCCGTCACCACCCTCCGCATCCTCACCCACACCCACATCTCCATCCTCACCTGGTACCGTGCCGATGAAATCCTTGCCGGCGGCATCCTCGCCCTGCTTGCCACACGCTACCCGGCCTACTTCCAAACCCACTTCGGACCGCTCTCCGCAGCACGACTTCGACAGTTCCTCTTTCCCGTCGGATTCCTGCTCCTGTTTCTCGCCTGCGAACCGGCCTCCGGACCCATCCAGTACCTGCGTCCCTACCTGTCGGCCGCCCTCATCGGCATCACCGTCTTTGATCCAGATAACCGCGTCTACGCCCCACTCCGCGGCTCCATCCTCGCCTTCCTCGCCAGCATCTCCTACAGCCTCTACATCCTTCACTCCACCATGATGGTCGGTGGCTTCGACCCCGCGAACAAAATCCTCAAATACGAACGCCGCGCCTTCGGCTTCCTCCTGCTCTTCCTCTTCGCCTGGCTCTCCACCCGCTTCTACGAGTCAGCATGGATCGCCTGGGGCAAATCCCTCATCCGCCGCCGACACCAGCACCCCGCCTGACCACCCCTGGCCATTCCTCTTTCCCCATCATTCCCGGAAGGGCATCTGCGGTTGCCATTTCCTGTCAACCACCACCCCCGCCAGCCCGCGACCAGAGGGAGCGCCACAGCGCGAACGCGCAACTGCCCCATGCAGTGGCTGCATGCCATGCCTCAGTGCCTGCGCCAGGTCTCGAACGCCACTTCCACCACTGCCGTCAGCACGCTCATTGCCGCCATAAACCCTCTTGCGCGCTGCCAGTTCTGCTCGTGCCGTTCCATCCTTCGTTCCAGCTCGCAGATTCGTCCCGAACTCCCATCCCCCACCAGACCCACCATCTGTGCCTTCAGCACGCTCAGGTCGCTCAGCACCTGTGCTTCAAACTCATTCATCATCCGCATCGCCATCTCC
>JAKBAG010000254.1 GCA_021809235.1 Acidobacteriota bacterium | reverse complement strand
TGAACCCAAGCTACTCAAAACGAATCCGCCCACTATCCCAAAGACTTTGCTTCGCCAAGGCAAGCCCATAGAGCGCACAAGGTAGCAGAGCATGGCAGCGACGCATACGCTCACTGTTTCCACAGCACGCATTGTGTTGAGCCCAGCACGTGCCCAGAAATCATGTCCGGCATTTGAATTGCCAATTGTGGAGAGCGTTAGAACGACCATGATGACAACAATCCAAGCGAATATGGCTTTACTCCAACGCGAAAAGCCAGTGAACGGGACTGTCGCCTTACGGTATACCTCATAAAACAACTTGAACTCGAACCCCACCTGAGCGAAGTAGGTCAGGTAAAACAGAATAAAATATGCCGTCCTCATTGGCGATGTTGGGAAACGAGCAAGCAGCATGAAAGCGCTCAAGATCAAGATGTCCGATACAAACCGGATCAGACCAAGATTAGACACCGTTTTCCAGATGTACTTGCGCTCTCCTGTCCTATAGATCACTCCAATAAGAGCAGCAAATACGATATCCAGCAGGAATCCAAAAAATTGTCCGGCTGTAAGGTGCATACTAGCCCGCCTCCAACTTCAAGTAGAGACAGCATACACCCAAACACGATGAATAAAAGTTAATCAAACAGAAGCAGGCCTACCACTTTCGTAGTAGACCGTTCTGAGCTACTCGGACTTCGTCGATGTAAACGCTACTGCTATTTGGACGACCACGGGAGCATCGGCGTCGGCGCAGGAGGAATCGCGTGCAGGCTCGTAAACGCGGAGGCTGCCTTCGTCTGGGGGAGGGAGTAGCTGAGAACGGCGGTGCCGACAACGGCAGCGAGAGCGATGAGGCGAACGATCTTGTTCATAAATTGGTTACTCCCTGAAATTGTGTATTGACAGGAACGAATCTCTGTCGCAAAGTCAGAGTATGTGAGATGCTGCTCTAAGTCTATGTCTTTGCATGTATTTACCAATCATTCAATCTTTTCCAATGACCTCCGATAGTTACCAGTGAGTACACGCATTGGTAACCGGCCGTGGCGGGTCGCCTTTGTTGCCTGAACTGTATGAGTCGTTGTCCTGTACTTGCGTTCCTTGCCCAGCGTCAGTTCCGGTGTTCATCCCTGTCTTTTCGTGTTCCTTCGATGGCGTCTCCTGGCGGCGGGCAGCGGAACTGGATCTTCGCGTGGCTTGGCCTTGGATTCCGTTGGCTGGGCGGTGAATTGGGGAAATCTGTGGTTTTGGCCGGAAATCGGGTGGTTTTTGCCGGATTCCTGGTGGCTTTGGAGGCCGGATTTCGCGTTGGGAGGGAGCCTGCCGCGTGGTAAAATTGGGCTAGCGCAAACGGAATTCATGCAGGCTGGGAGCGTGTTTCCGGCAGGCGGCGGCGGGATGAAAAGTGCGGCCGCTGCGAGAGTACTTCCGAGCGGGTGATGGCTGAATTGGCGTGATGCAGCGGACAGTTACGGGCTGAGTGCGGCCGGGCAGGTTTTTGTGAGGGACGGGTTCGAGGACAGGACCCAACAGGGTAGACCCAGGGAGTCGGCAGCGGCTCCCGCAACCGAAATCCGACAGCGAGTGATATGGCGACTGAGCATGTGGTGACTCCCCCGGCGGCGACCGGATCGTATACCAGCGAGAACATCAAGATTCTGGAAGGTTTGGAGGCAGTGCGACTGCGTCCGGCGATGTATATCGGCTCGACGGGTGAGATGGGGCTGCATCACCTGGTTTACGAGGTGGTGGACAACTCAGTAGACGAGGCGCTGGCGGGCTTTGCTTCGGCGATCGAAGTGGTGATTCACTACGACAACTCGATCACGGTGACCGATGACGGGCGCGGGATCCCGGTGGACATGAAGACGCTGCCGAATGGCGAGCAGATGCCTGCGGTGCAGGTGGTGCTGACCAAGCTGCATGCTGGCGGCAAGTTTGACTCCTCGACGTACAAGGTTTCCGGCGGTCTGCACGGTGTGGGTGTAAGCTGCGTCAACGCGCTGAGCCAGGAGTTTTCCGTGGAGATCTGGCGCGATGGACAGACCTGGGAGCAGGACTACTCCTGCGGCGAGCCGACGACGGGCCTGCGGCAGACCGGAACGAGCCGGCGGCGGGGAACGCGGGTGCATTTCCTGCCGGACAAGTCGATTTTTACGGTGACCGAGTACAACTATGACACGCTGGCGCAGCGACTGCGGGAGCTGGCCTTCCTGAACAAGGGGCTTGCGATCACGCTGATTGACGAGCGGAACGTAGACCCGAAGACGGGCGAGCCGCGGCGCGGGGAGTTCCGGTATGCGGGCGGGATCGCGGAGTTTATCCGCCACCTGAACCGGGGCAAGGCGGTGCTGCATGACAAGCCCATCACGATGGAGGCAAGCCGAGACGGGGTGGAGATCGACATTGCCCTGCAGTACAACGACGGCTACTCGGAGACACTGTTCAGCTTTGCGAACAACATCAACACGGTGGATGGGGGCACGCATCTGTCGGGCTTCCGCTCGGCGCTGACGCGGACGATCAATGCGATTGGCCAGTCGCTGGGACTCTTCAAGGACGTAAAGGAGAACCTGTCTGGCGATGATGTGCGTGAGGGACTGGTGGCAGTGGTAAGCGTGAAGCTGTCGCAGCCACAGTTTGAAGGCCAGACCAAGGGCAAGCTGAATTCCGATATTGCCGGAACGGTGCAGGCCTTTGTGAACGAGCGTCTGGGCGCGTTTCTGGAGCAGAATCCTCCGGTGGCTAAGCGGATCATCAACAAGGCGATTGACGCAGCGCGGGCACGCGAGGCGGCACGCAAGGCGCGGGACCTGACGCGGCGCAAGGGCGCGCTGGATGGTGGAGGATTGCCGGGCAAGCTGGCGGACTGCTCGGAACGGAATCCTGAGCGCTGCGAGCTGTATCTGGTGGAGGGTGAGTCGGCAGGCGGTACGGCCAAGCAGGGGCGCGACCGTCGCTTCCAGGCGATTCTGCCGCTGAAGGGCAAGATTCTGAACGTGGAGAAGGCGCGGTATGACAAGATGCTGGGCCATGAGGAAATCCGCGCGATGATTACAGCGCTGGGCTGCGGGATCGGCAAGGAGGACTTTGATCCGGCCAAGCTGCGCTACCACAAGCTGATCCTGATGACCGACGCCGATGTGGACGGATCGCATATCCGTACGCTGCTGCTTACCTTCTTCTTTCGGCATATGACGGAGCTGATCCGGCGCGGCCACGTTTACATTGCGCAGCCACCGCTTTACAAGATCAAGAAGGGGCGGTTCGAGCAGTATGTGAAGGACGACCGGGAGTTCCTGAAGGTGATGGTGCGTCGCGCGGCGGAAGGGCTTACGATCCGCCATGGAGCCGATGCGGCAACGATGGACGGCGCAACGCTGGCCCGATTCATGACGCATCTGGACGAGTACCTCGGCTTCTTTGACAAGGTGGACAAGCGGATTCGCAACGAGAAGATCACGGAGCTGGTGGCAAAGGCTGAGCTGACACGGCGGACGGACTTTGAGGCTGCCGAGGGCGCACAGCCGGAGAAGCTGGTGCGGTTGCATGCGGCCATTGCCGCGCTGGCCACCGGACTGCAGTTCCGCGCAATGGGCGAGCTGGAACGCGACGAGGAGCACCACACCTGGTCGTTCACGTTTACCGATGCGCAGGGCGCGATGCGGCGGATTGACTGGGCGCTGGCATCGAGCCCGGAGTTCCGGCAGATGATGGCGAAGTATGCGCTGATCAAGGAGCAGATGGAGCCACCGTTTGTGATTGAGTTTGCGCAACGCACCGAGGCGGCAACGGAGACCGAGGGTGATGAGGAGGCAGCTCCCGCCACTCGGCGGAACGTACGGGCCAACCGCGAGCCGGTGACCAAGCAAACGCTGCGTGAACTGTTTGAGTTCATCGTGGAGCAGGGCAAGCGAGACTACCAGGTGCAGCGCTACAAGGGGTTGGGAGAGATGACCTCTGCGCAGCTGTGGGAGACGACGATGGACCCGGGCGTGCGGACGCTGCTGCAGGTGAAGCTGGAAGACTTTGCTGAAACGGAGTCAATCTTCACCACGCTGATGGGCGAGGACGTGGAGGCACGACGGAAGTTTATTGAAGACAATGCACTGGATGTAAAGAATCTGGATATTTAGGGCCACTTTCCACTTCTGGGGTGGATAGCGTTGCGAGGGAAAGTCGGGCCAGACGAGGCGG
>JAKBAG010000253.1 GCA_021809235.1 Acidobacteriota bacterium | reverse complement strand
GGATCAACAGCAACCAGGTGATCGAGGTGTTGGCCGACGCCATGATCGAGCACGGAATTCCGGAACATATTCGTTCCGACAATGGCCCCGAATTCGTAGCCAAAGACCTGCGGAAATGGCTCGCTGCCACCGGCTCAAAAACACTGTACATCGAACCCGGCTCTCCATGGGAGAACGGCTACTGCGAAAGCTTTAACTCCAAGATGCGCGATGAATTCCTGAACGGTGAGATCTTCTATTCGTTACGGGAAGTACGCGTGCTGACAGAGCGTTGGCGGGTCTACTTCAACACGGAACGCCCACACTCATCGTTGGGCTACAGACCTCCGGCACCAGAGGCACGGCTCACAGAGAACAAGGGGCATGGAGAAGTGGAAACCGCTACGCGCTTCCCACTTTCCCACATCCCCGACTGCGGCGGGATAGATGCACCACCTGTTGCGCTACACTAACATTCTCGCTGGTACAAATTCCCGGGCAGGCCAGTCAGCACTACCGACTTCGCTTTGTTCTTCGGATCGGAGATGTATCCCTTGGCGTGCAGCCGGTCCAGAGCATCCCAGTCGTGCCCCTTCCACGCCCGTGTGCCGTATTGGTCCTCATCGAACGTCGTCAGCCGCAGCAGCGCCAGCGTCATCTCGTCCACTTTGTCCCGGTCGTACTCCATGCACGGATGCTACACCGGCCCGACACCGTCGCGCTCCTCATGCGGAACATGAGAGGAAGACATTCCTCTCATACCTGGCAACCAGCCGCAGCGAGGGCGGCGGTCAAGGGCGGGCGGTCTCCAGCCCGTCGCGCAGCGAGCGAAGCCCCTTGACGGCCACCGCAGCGAAGGCTACGCGCGCGCCAGCGCGCCGGGATGCCATTCCCGCCTCGACGCTTTCTTTTCAACACGTTCACGCCGCAGCAACCCCGCGTTACCGCAACGGGAACCTTGAACACCCCTTTTTCCCTTTAGCCGCCTGTTTTCAACACGTTCACCCACGTAAACACGTAAACGCCTGTGTTTTTGCGGTTCTCGGCTCCATGGCGCTGATTCGATTCACGTTCCCGCAGAGTTACCGCCCGGTAACTCTGCAGCTCCCATTTGGGGGTGACGTGTCGCTATCCTGCCGATGCCGTAGGCAGCGCGTCCTTCGGGATGTCGGCTCAGACACGGAACTGAGCGCCGCCACTGACAGCTTGGCCGCCCCGAGGGACGGCCTGCACGCATTGTTACTTCGTGGCTGGCTTGGGCTGCGGATCGGTGTACGCCTCGCAACTGACCGACGAATCGACCGCAAGCAGGTTCTTCATCGGGAGCGTGACCCTCGACTGCTTCTCGATCTGCCTGATGGCAGACACAAGATGCTCCCGAGTCCACGTACCGCCAAGCGGCGGATTCACAAAAGACACCCCTTCATCCCCATCCATGGACAGTGTGAACCGAGCGTTGTTTTGGATGTTGAAGTCCTGGCGTTCATCGTGGTCGGTCACGAAGATCGTGAACACGAAGCCGTCCGGTCGGGAGGGATTTGGATACTCCACAACGTAGAGCATTTTCTCCCCAGGATAGGACTTCCCATCGAGAAGGTAACCGAATGTCCCCTCTGCCACCTTGGACGGCGGAAGGAACCTCTTCGCCGCCAGGCAATGAACAGCCTGATGCAAGAGTGCTGGCCCCCGGTCCTGGGCATGGCCAGCACAACTCAAGCAGATCAGCATTCCCAGCAAAACGCGCTTCATAAACGCGTGATTGTCAGTCCATTGATTTCGACGTTCACTCACTCGCTTGTGCACTCCGAATCGCCTGGAACGAACTGGACGTGATAGCGCGGTTGCTGAGCGAGACGTGTTGCAAATCGACCGATAGCATCGTAGTCCATGTAACCGCCGCTTCCCCCATCCGCTGTCCAGTGAGAACCATGCTTCGTCAGGTAATATCCATTTCTGACAGCGTCGAACCCTCCTCGTTTATTGGGCACGGCCAACAGCAGTTCTCCCTGACTGCCATCTTTGCCGTAGACCGCAACGTAAAACTCCCCTGGAGTTTCGGACATGCCAGGTATCGAGCCAACATGGTATCTGACCCAAGCCCAATCGCCGACCTTGAGCTTCACCGGCTTCAGACCATACTCCTGCACAAAAGGGGCTGCCACTAGACACCCAATGGCTTTCTGCAACTGCTTGGGAACCCCTTTTGTAGGTGTGCTGTCCACCTTCTGAGCAACTGCGAATTGAACGGCGATCAGTAGCACAAAGCACAAGGCCAACCTCGATACTCGCTGTGTCCCGGAGATCAAGAACGGTGTGTGCGATTTATTCAGAAGCATTCCAATCTCCTGTCTGGTTATGGTCCATATGTGACGATGTACTTGTAAGGTGACGGGGTATTGTACGGACCGGAAACGGTATGCACTTTGTATCCCCAGAAATCGTGCCCAGCTTTAACTTGGGCCGCCGTTCGCATGTTGTACAAGACCGCGCCGTGCGTTGGATCAACTCCGTTCAACATCTCGTTGACAGCGCCTTCTACTATCGGCAGCATGGCTTTGGCTCCCGCCATGTTTGGCGGAGCCATACCTGCATGTTTGTCCACATTCGCTCCCCACTTCGCGATTCCGTTCAGCCGAACATGTGCGATCTTATCGCGGGCGTCGTTAAGCGATTCGTTTTCCGTCTTTGAATCCTTCTCCCCACAAGTTTCACCGCAAAGTATCCCTGCAATTCCGGATACAGTCTCGCTCCCCCCAGATGGACGGTATTGTGGGCCAATCTGCTGTTGGGCCGCCTGTGCTTGGACTGACGCACTGATCAATGTGATTGAGTCTTCTGACCTTGCCCTCAGAACGCGTTCCTCTTAGCGAGTTGGTTTAACGAGAATAACTCATCTCGTTGTAGTCGTCGTGTCGGCGGGAATGTGGGAATCGGTTTTTGTGATTTCCACATTTCCGCCGCCTGTTTCGGGGGCCACTTTCCTCATGCGGCGGCCCGCTGTTGCTCTCGCCATCGCTGTTCGTACTCGGCAGGACTGGAGTAATCCAGCGTGGAGTGCATGCGGCTGCGGTCGTACCAGCGCAGCCAGGCAAGCACCGCATCCTTGGCTTCGCGGATCGTGGCGAATCGCTGTCCATCGAGCCGTTCCACCTTCAGCGATCCGAACAGCGTCTCGCTGCAGGCGTTGTCCCAGCAGTTGCCCTTGCGGCTCATCGAGGCAGCGATGCCATGCTGGTCGAGAAGCCGAGCAAAGTCCTGACTGGCATACTGACTGCCGCGATCGCTGTGGAACAGCAACGCGCCTGGGGCGGGTCGCCTCTGTTGCCAGGCCATCTCCAGTGCGTCGATCACCAGGCTGCGCTCCATGTGCGGCTGCAGGCTCCAGCCCACCACGCGTCGGCTGAACAGGTCGATGACCACGGCCAGAAACAACCAGCCCTCGTCGGTGGCGATGTAGGTGATGTCGCCGGACCAGGCCGTGTCCGGGCGTGGCGGCGAGAAGTTGCGATCAAGCCGGTTGGGCGCGATCGGAAGATCGTGGCGACTGTCGGTGGTCACACGGAAGCGCCGCTTGCCGCGCGCACGAATGCCATGCTTCTGCATCAGCCGCTGCACGCGCTGCTTGCCCACGCGCAGGCCTCGCTTGACCAACTCGCGCCAGATGCGCGGCCAACCATAAGCGCCGCGCATTTCGGCATGCACCGCGCGAATATGCACCAGCAGCGCCTCATCCGTCATGTGACGCCGTTGGGCGATCTTTGTCCGCCGCAGTCGGTGTTGGTGATAGCCTGTGGCGCTGACGCCGAGCACGCGGCACTGCACACAGACCGGCCAGAGAAAACGATGCTGATCAATGAAGGCGAACCTCACTTCTGGCCCTTTGCAAAGAACGCCGTGGCTTTTCCCAATATGTCGCGCTCCATCGTCACTCGCGCCAGCTCTGCACGCAAACGCCGAATCTCCATCTGCTCGGCCGTCAACTCGCCGTTCCGGCCAGAGCCGCGCAGCTTGCCCGTACGATGGGCCTTCACCCAGTTCGCCAATGTCTGCTCGACTACGCCCAAAGAGCGCGCAGCCTCTGAAACGCGCTGGCCCGACTCGACAAGACGCACTGCCTCCTGCTTGAACTCAAGCGTGTAGGCCTTCCTCAGTATCTTCACCATATTCGTCTTCCCTTCGCAGTTTAGCTGCCCTGCTAAGGGGTACGTTTTCCAGGGGCAAGGTCA
>JAKBAG010000252.1 GCA_021809235.1 Acidobacteriota bacterium | reverse complement strand
GCAGGCACCGAAAAAAGCTGCGGACTGATGCGCGGCAGTGCTGCCGGCGCTCCGTCCTGGCTGCGGCCAGGGTCGGGCTTCCCGGATTCTGCTGCCGGAATGCATGGTTCGAGAAAGGTTCCAGTCCCACTCCAGAAAAAATCCCCGACGCAGAGGCTGCGGCGGGGATTTCTTGTTCTGGTATGGTCAGCGCTCAGAAGGTGAAGACAGCCTGGGCATAGATGCGCCGGATGGCGGATCCATTGGAGTAGAGTCCCTGGGCCATGCTCTGGGAGCGGCCGAAGAGATCGGGTGCATTGCCCAGATTGCCGGGTGCGATGACTGTGCCGTTCGGGGTGCCATAGTCGTGGTTGTTAAAGAGGTTCAGGGCCTGAATGCTGAAGTTCAGATGATACTTTCTGGGAACTCCGGGTCCGCCGAAGATTCCCGGTCCGCCGGGCCCGGAAAAGCCGCCGCCGCCAAAACCGCCACCAACACCGCCGCCTCGGCGTCCGCCGCCACCGGGATAGCCGAAGTGGGCCATGCTTTTCACTTTTGGACCCACCGCGATTTCCTTGCTGATACGCAGGTTGAAGGCAACGGCTGCTGGTCCGTTTCCGGCGTTGTTCTTGATGAGTGCTTCACCGGGAGAGAGCGTCGGTTCCGTATCCAGGCAGCCATACGCTGTCTGCTTGTAGCGGGTCGAGTTGACCGTGCAATCGGAGGCCTGTGCCAGTCCGGGACGATGATTCAGGAAGGTGTCGCCGTACGGATCGTTCGGCAGTGTGATGTTGAAGGGCTGTCCGGACCGGGCCAGCAGAAAGGGATTCAGACGGATGCCCCAGGGGCCGAGATAGTTTCCAATCACGAAGACGGTATTGCGCGAGACAAAGCCGGCGCGACCGTAATCCTGATGGATGTTCAGCGAGTTGGAAACCGGGGAGATATTGTTGTTCGATACGCTGTTCTGCGAGGCACCATCTGTATCCGCAATACTCAGGGTGTAGAAGCCGAAGAATCCGAGTCGCGGAGTGATCTGAGCGCGGGTGTTGAAAATGACCTGATCTTCCTTGAAGAATCCCTCGCTCAGGTAACGATAGATGTTGCCTTGCGCCGGATCGTAGGTGGGGAAGTACGGGGCATTCGCGTTGATCTCCACCAGTTGATGATCGCCGGTCGTATGCAGGTACGTTACTGTCCCGGTCATGCCTTTGGTCAACTGCCGCTCCAGACTGGCTGCAAACTGCTGGGCATAGGGGGAGTGATAGTTCGGGGTGACCTGGTTGATCGTGCGCGTTGTGGGCTGGCCAATGTTGCAGGCCGTCGTGTTGAACGTTGTCTGGCTCTGGGCAAAGCAGTTGGCCAGGGCCGCTTGTGTGGCAGCGCTGTTATTCAGCACGGCGTACTGCTGCTGCTCAAGGGATCGGTTGATGCCCAACAGGCTTCCAATGGTGAACCGGTCATAGAAGATGCCATAGCCTGCGCGAAGAACCGTCTTCGATGGCTTGCCGTTACGACCATCCAGTGCCCAGGCCATGGAGAGGCGTGGTGCCCAGTCGTTATGATCCGCCACATGGTTTTGAGCCTCCCAGCGTACACCGCCGGAGACTGTCAGGCGGCTGCTCACACGCCAGTCATCGGAGACCCAGAGCGCGGCGTCGAAGACGTTGGCCAAAGCATTCTGCTGCCCGGTGGAATAGGTGAGCTGGATGGGGTTGGCCGTGGCAGGATTCTGCACGGCATTGGTGAAGTCGCTGTTCTTGGAGAAGATGAAGGTTCCGTTGAAGCCGGAGTTCGAGAAGTTCGCATCCCGGAAGTCGCGCGCCCGGAAGCCAAACTTGACCGCATGGGCACCGAGAGAAAGCGTGGAGAGATTTTGCAGCTCCAGCTGGTCGTAGTGGTCGTGGCTGGACTGGCTGAATGCGCCACCTGTGGAGAATCCACCCTGCTGAATGATCAGGTCAGGAGCGGTGCTTACAGGTGTTCCGGTGGAAATCGAGCGGTTGTATTCAAAGCGCGTCTCATTGACGAAATGATCGTTGATGATCTCGGTATCGCCAATCTGGATCTGGTTGAAGTTGGAGACAGAGGCAGTGGCAAGTGTGGGCAGCTGAGTTGCTCCCAGGCTTCCCTGAATGTTGTTGTGGTAGTACTGATAGCGCGCCGTCAGGGTATTCTTCTCGCCAAACTGTCGATCCAGCCGCGCCGTGATATTCGTGCGGACGTGCGGGTTGTTGATCGTACCGCTGACACCGACCGAGCAGTCACCGGTGGCCGAGCAGGGCGCATCGTAAGCGCTCAGGTTGTTGATGTTCCGATGTTCCCCTGAGACAAAGAAGGAGGTGTTCTTCTTGATGGATCCGCTCAGTGTGCCGTTGTACTGGTAGCTGTAGTAGGAAGGGATTGGGGTCGTGATCAACGGGTTGGCTGTGTTGAACTGGCTGGGGTTGCCCTGAATGAAGAACTGGCCGTGCAACTGGTCCGTGCCGGGCTTGGTCAGGATTTCGATGCGTCCATAGCCCAGACGATCGTACTCTGCGGAAAACGGATTCTGGTTGACGCGAATCTCGCGGATGGATGATTTAGGCGGAAGCTGCCCACCGGCAAATCCATCGATGTAAATCTGTCCGCCATTCGGACCGGCGGACGGTCCGGCGAGCGCAGAAAGCTCATTCTGAAGTTCGGTCGGATCATCCGAGAGCGCATCGATGTCCTTGCCCGTGATGATCACGCTGTTGGCGTTGTTCGAGGCCTCGGTGCTGATGGTCGGCGTATCGTCGCTGACCACCACGCTTTGCTCCGCCTGCTGGATGGCCATGGCCACATCCAACTTCTTGGATTGGCCGGGTGCCAGCGTGAGGGCAGGGGAGACAAAGGGAGCAAAGCCCGGTGCTGTCACCATAACCACATAGCTGCCAGGAGTTACATTGTGAATCGCGAAGTCACCGCTGGCGTCTGCCGTGGCCGTTGCCACAGCCTTGCCGCTGGCATTGTTCACCGTGACCACAGCGCCTGGGATCAATGCCCCGGTAGGGTCAGCGACCTGGCCGTGGATGGTGGCACCACCGGGTTGGTTTGCACTGCTTTGCGCCTGCAGCGCACCGCAGCATCCCACGGCAATCAGAAATCCAATCAGGAAAAATCTCAGCTTAGCGTACACGCGGTCCCCTCGTATGCAACGCGGCACAAGGCAGCGTCGGGATGAATGGTATTCCCTTGTCTCGGTCTGGCATTCTTCGCGCCGGTCCTGTGCTTGCCAGAACCGGCGATCGCCGCCTGCTTCTTACTGTGTTGCGTCCGACTGATCGGATCCGGAGCCCATGCTCCAGTTCGCCATGAGCGCATTCTGCGTCGATGCAGAGGACTCGAGCAGTGGTTCCACGCCGGACAGCAGAGTAATAGCTGTCACTTCGTCGCCTCCTGCCGTACCCACCAGCATGACCGCATCCCCTTTATGAAGATCCTTGAGTTGAATCACGGTCGCCCGCCGCAGAATCTGCTGCGGATCCACGCCGCCCGGCGCAGCACCGGCTCCTTTGGCATGCATGGCGCCGGGAGCCATGCCGGCAGGTCGCTGCCAGCCGCCCTGACCTTGCCCATCTCCCATCTGCCCAGTTCTCATCTGTCCAGGGGCAGTCGGATGCATGGCTCCAGCACCTTGTCCCATGCCATGACCAGTCGGTATGCCCTTGGTGGCGGCAGCGATCAGATTTGCCTGTTCTGTCGTCAGCTGTCGCATCTGGGAGCCGTCATTGATGTGGACCGTGACGTTCTTCTTGGTCATCAGGTCGCGCAGCGTGATTGTACCCGCCTTGCTGTTCACGTTGCTGATGCGTCCTGCCACGTTCCGGAAGCTACCGGAGACGATCTCTTTCGCTACTTTCTCCGGTCCGGCAGCGGTGGTATCCAGCAGGGCACGTAACTGGTCTCCCGGCTGGATGGCCGAAAGCGGGGCAACGGTTGCCTTCGAATAGTCCACCGAGTCGGCCGCATAGCGGCGCAGTACTGTGGCCGTGTTGGTCTTGACCGTTACCTCTTTGGATGTTTTCCCTGCACCGGTGGTCAGCACGATTGTGCCGCTGGCAGCGTCCACACTCTTCACCAGTCCACCCACTCCGTGCATCTGCCATTCCATCTGCTCTTCCCGTTGACGGGCCACGATGGCTGCATGCGGAATATCAATCACGGAGGTGGCGGCAAAGGGCGCACTGTCCCCGGCAGCCAGTCGTACCAGCA